>NZ_JBAMDI010000189.1:0-15518 GCF_036961695.1 Pseudomonas sp. CGJS7
CGCAAGCCCTGCGCTCGGCCTCCTGAAGTCGCAATCTGCATCGCCTGAACTACCGCGCGCTTAGAAGCAAAAGCCAAAGCAAGAGCTGGAGCTGGAGCTGAAGCGACTGCCACGCATGGCATCACTTCCTCAGTGGATCATCCCAGAAATGCCGCTCGGCCTCTTGCTGGATATCCGCCCGACTCAACCCCAAGTCGCGCAAGGTTGCATCACTGAGGCTGGCCAGCTCCTGACGCTGACGGTACAACTCCAGCCAACGCGCCAGACGCTTCAAGGCCGCATGCCACAGGTAGCTCAGGGAAAAGGCAGGTTGCTGGATGCTGCTGACATGACCTTTCATCGTGAAGCCCTCCGTGTTGATGGCCTCAGTCTCACGCCAGGCTTAAGATCAATCCAACGAATGTTTCTGATGCGATGCATCTCGGAGATTGATGCAATGTCCCAGTACCAGAGCCTCGACGCGGACGTCCTGCGCACCTTCGTCGCCATTGCCGAGCAAGGCGGCTTTACCCGCGCAGGCGAAGTGGTCAACCGCACCCAGTCAGCGGTCAGCATGCAGATGAAACGCCTGGAAGAAGACATTCTGCAGCGCCAGCTATTCGAACGTGATGGCCGTCAGGTGCGGCTGACCGCCGAAGGCCAGGTACTGCTGGGGTATGCCCGGCGCATTCTCAAGTTGCATGGCGAAGTGTTCAACACCCTGCGCATGCCGCACATGGTGGGGCTGGTGCGCATCGGCACACCAGACGACTACGCCATGCGCTTCCTGCCGACCATCTTGTCGAGCTTTGCCCAGGCCTACCCGCTGGTGCAGGTGGAAGTGCATTGCGATTCGTCCAAGCAGTTGATGCTGCGCCAAGATCTGGACCTGACCATCGTCACCCGCGAGCCCGGTAACGAGATTGGCCAGTTGCTGCGCCAGGAACGCCTGGTGTGGGCCGCGGCAGAAGGCTTTTGCCCGCATGAACAGCGGCCGATGCCGGTGGCGCTGTTCAACACCGACTGCTTCTGTCGCGCCTGGACCTGCAATGCGCTGGAGGCACAGGGCATCGATTACCGTATTGCCTACACCAGCCCAAGCCTGGCGGCGATCTTTGCCATCGTCACCGCCGGGCTGGCAGTGACCGCGCAGCTGCAGAGCCTGATCGGGGGCAACATCCGCATTCTGGGTGAGAGCGAAGGACTGCCACAGTTGCCCATGGCCAATGTAATGCTGGTGCGCAGTACGCAGACCCCCTCGCCAATCACCGACTGCATGGCCGACTACATCGTTGAGGGTTTCAAGTGATCGGGGGCCGTAAAGCGGCCCCACAATCTCAAAGCTCAAACCCCAGCATCACCGCACAGACCACCAGGAACACACAGAACATCGCCCGCAATACCTTCTCCGGCAACGCGTGGGCCAGCTTCACGCCCCAGCTGATGCTGAGCAAGCCACCCACTGCCAAGGGAATCCCAACCCCCCAGTCAACGCTATGGTGCACGCCATAGGTCACCAGCGTGACCAAGGTACTCGGCGCCGCCAGCGCCAGTGACAGCCCCTGCGCCACCACCTGAGTAGCGCCGAACACACTGGTCAGGATCGGCGTGGCCACCACGGCCCCACCCACCCCGAACAAGCCGCCCATGGTGCCGGCAAAGCTGCCCAGCACACCCAGCCACGGCCAGGCATGACGCAGCTCGGCACTCGGCGGCGACACCTTCATGAACATCCGCACCACGTTCCACACCGCCAACGCTACCAGGAAGCCGACAAAACCCAGGCGCATGGAATGCGCATCAAGCCCCACCGCCCAGATCGACCCCAACCAGGCGAACAGGAAGCTGCACGCCGACAGCGGCAACGCATGGCGCAACGCGATGCGGTTGCGCTGGTGATACCGCCACAGCGCCAGCAGCACGTTCGGCACCACCATCACCAACGCGGTCCCCTGCGCCAACTGCTGGTCCAGGCCAAAAAGCACGCCCAGCGCCGGAATCGCAATCAGCCCGCCGCCTATGCCAAACAAGCCCCCCATGGTGCCCAGGGCAGCGCCCAGCACGATATACAACAACCACTCGATCATCAGGGCCTCGTCCGCCTGTACCAATAATGCGAGCATGCTAACGATTGTGCGCTGGCGGGGAAACGCACAGCAGCGCACAATGGCTGTGCGTTTTTCGCAAAAGCAAGGCAGCCATGAGCCCCGATATCCTGACCGACCAATTGAGCCTGTTCCTCGATGTGCTGGAAACCGGCAGCTTTTCTGCCGCCGCCCGTCGCCACCCGCTGACCCCGTCTGCGGTAGCACGGCGCATCGACAACCTGGAAAGCGCCGTCGGCAGCCGCCTGTTCACCCGCAGCACCCACGCGGTGCGGGCCACGCCTGCAGGCAACGCCTTTGCCGAGCGGGCCAGGCGCATCATCGAGGAGTTGCGCCTGGCCCGGGCTGAAGCGGTGTCACTGAGCAATGCCCCGGAAGGCCTGATCCGCATCGACGCCCCTGCCGCGTTTGGCCGCCGCCACCTGGCCCCGGCCATTGCCGACTTCCTGGTGGCCTACCCGGGCCTGGACGTGCAACTGCGGTTGATCGACAGCTTTGTCGACCTGCAGGGCAGCCACCTGGGCGAGGTCGACCTGGTGTTGCGCGCCGGCCCCTTGGCCGACACCCGCCTGGTCGCCACACCGCTCGCCTACATGGTACGCATCGCCTGCGCCAGCCCCGCCTACCTGGCCAGCCGCGGCATCCCCACCTGCCCCAGCGAACTGCCCGGGCATGACGGGCTGGACTGGGATGGCCTGGCGCCGCCGTTCGCCTGGCGCTTCAGTGTGGCCGGGCAAACCCGCCTGTATCGCCCCGCGCGCATGCGCATGGCCGCCAACAATGCCGAAACCCTGCTGTTCGGCGCCCTCGCCGGCCTGGGGATAGCCCACCTTCCCACTTGGCTGATCAGTGAATACCTGCTGCGCGGCGAGCTGATCCCGTTGTTCTGCGACGGCGGCTTGCCTGAAGCCGAGACCAGCGGCATTTACGCGCTACGCCTGGCACATGAAACGAACTCTCGCAGCCGTTTGCTGCTCGAATTCCTCAAGAGCCGCTTCAGCCCGATTCCACCCTGGGACCTGGCCTTGCGCAGTGAATTGCGCGATTAATTCGCGCACTGATGATCAGCGTGCCAGAATTTTCCATTGATGACTTTCAAGGACCTGCATGAACGCCGACACCCAAGCCTCCTGTGACGAGCTGCTGCTGGACAACCAGGTCTGTTTCGCCCTGCACTCCACCTCGTTGCTGATGACCAAGGTCTACAAGCCGCTGCTGCAGGCGCTAGGCCTGACCTACCCGCAATACCTTGCCATGCTCGTGCTGTGGGAGCGTGACGGCCTGACCGTGGGCGAAATCAGCCAGCACCTGCTGACCGACCCAGGCTCGCTGACCCCGCTGCTCAAGCGCCTGGAAAGCGAAGGCCTGTTGCAGCGCAACCGCAGCCGCGAAGATGAACGGGTAGTGATGGTGCAACTGACCGACAAGGGCCGCGCCCTGCAACAGCAGGCCAAAGAGGTGCCGCAATGCATTCTCAAGGCCAGCGGGCGCAGCCTGGAGCAGCTGCAGCAACTGCAAGCCGACCTGCTGATCCTGCGCGACAACCTGCAAAAAAACCTCTGAGCGCTATGCTGTGAAATGGCCGTTCCGATGAACGGTGATTATTTATCTTGCGCGCTAACTAATTGCGCGCTAATTTAAATCCCACACCAACCCCCGCCCTCCTGCAAACGGGAGTGCACAGCACATTAGCGAGGCTCAAGATGCAAAAGGTCACTCCGCTGTACATCGCAGAAGCAACCTCCACCGGTGGGCGCGACGGCAAATCCCGCTCCAGCGATGGCAAGCTGGAAGTCAAGCTCAGCACCCCCAAAGAACTGGGCGGCGCGGGCGGTGACGGCACCAACCCCGAGCAGATGTTCGCCGCCGGTTACTCGGCCTGCTTCATCGGCGCCTTGAAATTCGTGGCCGGGCAAGAGAAGAAAGCCCTGCCGGCAGATACCTCGATCACCGCCAAGGTGGGCATCGGCCAGATCCCGGGCGGTTTCGGCCTGGACATCGACCTGCACATCAACCTGCCGGGCCTGGCCCAGGCCGATGCCGAAGGGCTGGTGGAAAAGGCGCACCAGGTGTGCCCGTACTCCAATGCCACCCGGGGTAATGTGGATGTGCGCCTGCACGTAACCGTCTAAGACGCAAAGGCTTGCGCGATCCTCTGTGGGTGGGTTTACCCGCGAAGAATACGCCGCGGTGGATGGCACGGGCTTCGCCCGTGTTCGCGGGCAAGCCCGCTCCCACACGGATCTGCGCCAGCTTTTAGAAATTGAGCACGACAGTTGCACCCACAAAGCACGAGCACACAGGCATAAAAAACCCGGCTTGCGCCGGGTTTTTTGCGTCTCGCAAGAAGCATTACTTCTTGGAACGGCCTTTGAAGCTGTTGTCGCGAGTGTCGATGTCGATCCACTCGTCGATCTGGATGAAGTCGGCAACCGAGATCTCGGTACCGTTCGCCAGCTTGGCAGGCTTCATGACTTTGCCGGAGGTGTCACCGCGAGCAGCGTTCTCGGTGTAGACAACTTTACGGCTGATGGTGGTCGGCAGCTCAACCGACACCAGACGGCCTTCGAAGAACACGGCTTCGCAGACGTCTTCCATGCCTTCTTCGATGTACGGCAGAACGGCTTCGATGTCTTCGGCGTTCAGCTCGTACATGGTGTAGTCGGTGGTGTCCATGAAGGTGTACTCGTCACCATTGATGAACGACAGGGTCGCTTCTTTGCGATCCAGGATCACGTCGTCCAGCTTGTCGTCCGCACCGTATACGGTTTCGGTCTTGTAGCCGGTCAGCAGGTTCTTCAGCTTGGTCTTCATGATCGCGCTGTTACGGCCCGACTTGGTGAACTCAGCTTTTTGAACCAGCCACGGGTCGTTGTCGATCCGCAGGACGGTACCGGGTTTCAGTTCTTTACCAGTTTTCATTACGAAGTATCCGAATCTGGATGGATTTATAAAAATCGAGGCCGCGTATCATAGCGAATTTCGGTAAAAGTGTACTAGCGCTGTGGCAAGGTCCGGCTGAGCGGCCTGTCGCGCCCCCCAAAGGCGAGCATGCTGCTGCAGTTCCGGCCAATGCTGGCGGGCCGCCCGCCAGGCCTGGCCCATGTCGAAATCCATGTTCCAGGCACGCCACAGGCCCAGCAGGGCTGCATCGGCATCGTCTGACAGGCCGCAGCGATAATGCGCGAGGAACGCTTCGAGCTTTTCCCAATGGGCATTCTCGTCCTGCACATAGATGTGCCACAGCATCGGCTGCCCCGCCCACTGCGCACGCACGAATGAGTCTTCGCCACGCACGGCATTGAAATCACAGCACCATAACAGCCGGTCGAAGTCGTCCTGGCTGACGAAAGGCAGCACCTGAACGGTCAGCGCCCCACGGGTGCGCACATCACCCACGTGCAGCGGCCCCTCGCCCAACCACTGGCTGAGCCCCGCGACAACGCGCCCTTGCGGGACCAGCAGGTGGCAGGCCTGGTCAGCCGTGGCCAGGGCATCAAGCCAGTTGCCCAGCTGTGGGTTTTCATAGGCGAACAGCGAAATCAGCAGCGCACCCGGCACTAGGTCTACACAAAGCCCCTGCAAAAACGCACGGCGCGCCTCCGCCGACTGCTGGAACGCATCACGCCGGGCCAGCAGCGAGCCTTCGCGCAGCAAACCGCCCGTTTTGTCGGTAAAGCCCGGGAAAAAGAATACCTTGCGCAAACCGTTGGGCTGCGGCGAAGGCAACCCATGGCAACCCTCCACCCATTCCTCGGCACTCAGGTACTCGAGGTTGAGCCAGAGCGGCGGCTGCGGACGGGCGCGCATGGCCTCCACATACGCCACGGGCAACTGGCAGGCGAACGCGCCGATCACCACATCGGCCGGCGCCACCGGCAACCACGCTGCCGGCCAGTGGCGCACATCCACACCGTGCTGCCACTGTTGCGCCGCCGTGGCATCGGCGCCAGGGCACATGGGCGTGAAAGCGTTGAGGTCATCCACCCACAGGCGCACCGCCAGGCCGTGCTCGGCCACCAACTGCCGGGCCAGGCGCCAGGTAACGCCGATATCGCCGTAGTTGTCGACGACGCTGCAGAAGATGTCCCAGGTGGCTTTCATGCGCCCCTCCCGTGCTGGTGCAAAAACCGCGAATTCTGCGCATAAATTGGCGCAGACAAAAGCACCTGCGCAGAAAAATGCCCAAGCGCATGCGACAATGCACCCCTACCACGCTGCCAGGAGGCTGCCATGCCGCGCCACCGTGAACTGAAGATCACCCTCAAGCCGTTGCCGTTGATCATGTGCGTTGCCTTGGGCTTGTGGCTAGGCGCCATGGCCATTGCCGCGAGCCTGTGGCTGGCCCAGCAGTTGTGGCCACAGCAGGTGCAATCTCTGGCCCAGGTTGTAGCCCCGCGTGCAGACCGCCCCGTTGCAACGCCTGCACCGGCCACTGCCCAGGATGCCCAGGCCGAGATGTTCGAACGCTACAAGGACATCCTGCACAAACAGGAGCTGCAACAGGCCGCCGATGCCACCCAAGGCAACCCGCGCAACCTCAACAGCCCCAAGTGCCAGTTCTGGCTGCAGCAAAACCGTACCGCGCCCACCGAAAAAAGCCAGGCCAACGTGCTGGAGTTCTGTTACTGACCATGGACAAGCCCCACCTGCTGGCGCTGATTGTCGCCACCCTCGAGCATGACCTGGACGTGCTGACCCGCGCGGCGCAAACCGCCTACGAGGCCGCCACCGCCGAAGAGAACATCGCCGAGAACAAGTACGACACGCTGGGCCTGGAGGCCTCGTACCTGGCCACCGGCCAGGCCCGCCGCAGTGCCGAGATCCGCCAGGCGCTGGTGATCTACCAGCAGTTGCTGCTGCGTGATTACGACCCGGCGCGCGGTGTGCAGGTAAGCAACCTGGTGACCCTGGAAAATGAAGATGGCGGGCAGCGCAGGCTGTTTCTCGGGCCTGAGGCAGCGGGGTTGAAGATTGGCGAGGGTGACGGGCTGGTGACGGTGATTACCCCGCGTTCGCCGCTGGGGCAGCTGTTGCTGGGCAAGCGGGTGGATGACGAGGTGAGCCTGGGGGCGCAGGTATCGTTCATTGTCGATGTTGTCTGAACCGGCCTCTTCGCGGGCACGCCCGCACAAGGACCCCACTGTCTTCAGGGCTGTGATATCCCTGTGGGCGCGGGCGGGCCTGCGAAAGGGCCGGCACAGGCAATAACTCTCTAAAGGGCCTGCAGGGCATCGAACCGCCCCGCCAGCCCCTGCTCGGCAAACTGCTCCACCACAAAATCGATGAACGCCCGGGTCTTGCCCGGCAACAGCTTGTGCTCGGCGAAATACAGGCTGATATGCCCATCGTCCACATACCAGTCCGGCAACACCCGCAGCAGCCGCCCGGCCAGCAAGTAGGGCACGGCAAACGGCAGGCTCACCAGGGCAATGCCCAGCCCCTGCTCGGCCACCGCGCACGCCGCGTCCGAATCGCTCATGGTCATCGCCTGGCGCAATTGCAGCGGCTGCTGCGCCTGCCAACGGCTGGTCAACGGCCACGAGCGCACCCGCCCGGTCTGCGGTGACCGCACCAGGATGCCGTCATGGCGTTGCAGCACCTGCGGGTCTTCTATCGGCGCGTGCCGCTGCAGATAGGCCGGCGCCGCCACCAACACCCGGTGCGCCGGGGTCAGCTTGCGCGCCACCACCCCTGGCGGCAGTTCGAAACCACCGCCAATCGCTGCATCGAAGCCCTGGCCGATCAGGTCGACCTGGCGGTTGTCGAAATGCCAATCCGGGGTAATCGCCGGGTATCGGCGCAAGAATTCCCCCAGCAACGGCAGCACATACAAACGCCCGAACACCGTGCCCATGCTCACCCGTAACGACCCGGCCGGCTGGCCTTCTGCACTGGCCAGGTTGGCCACGGCGTACTGAATGGTGCGAAAGCTGTCACTGACCTCGCCGAGAAAACGCTGCCCCGCTTCGGTCAAGGTCAGCTTGCGGGTACTACGCTGGAACAACCGCACACCTAGGCGCGCTTCCAGCTGCGCAACGTGCTTGCCCACGGCAGCCGGGGTAAGGCTCAGGCGCCTGGCGGCTTCGGCAAAACTGCCGACCTCGGCACTGCGGATGAAGCATTCCAACGCGCTGAATGATTCCATGGCCATGATTAGCAACCAAAGGTTTACTCTGCTGATAGTGATTACCATCTTATCAGTAGGCAATCGAGCGCCGATACTGTGCCCATCCAAGGCATTTCGGCCTGGCTTCCAGCAGGAGAACAGCATGTCCAAGCAACTTACACTCGAAGGCAAAGTGGCCCTGGTTCAGGGCGGTTCCCGAGGCATTGGCGCAGCCATCGTACGGCGCCTGGCCCGCGAAGGCGCGCAAGTGGCCTTCACCTATGTCAGCTCTGCCGGCCCGGCCGAAGAACTGGCCCGGGAAATTACCGAGAACGGCGGCAAAGCCTTGGCCCTGCGGGCTGACAGCGCTGATGCCGCGGCCGTGCAGCTGGCGGTGGATGACACCGTGAAGGCCTTGGGCCGGCTGGATATCCTGGTCAACAACGCCGGTGTGCTGGCAGTGGCCCCAGTGACAGAGTTCGACCTGGCCGACTTCGATCACATGCTGGCCGTGAACGTACGCAGCGTGTTCGTCGCCAGCCAGGCCGCGGCACGCTATATGGGCCAGGGCGGTCGTATCATCAACATTGGCAGCACCAACGCCGAGCGCATGCCGTTTGCCGGTGGTGCACCGTACGCCATGAGCAAGTCGGCACTGGTTGGCCTGACCCGCGGCATGGCACGCGACCTCGGGCCGCAGGGCATTACCGTGAACAATGTGCAGCCCGGCCCGGTGGACACCGACATGAACCCGGCCAGTGGCGAGTTTGCCGAGAGCCTGATTCCGCTCATGGCCATTGGGCGATATGGCGAGCCGGAGGAGATTGCCAGCTTCGTGGCTTACCTGGCAGGGCCTGAAGCCGGGTATATCACCGGGGCCAGCCTGACTGTAGATGGTGGGTTTGCAGCCTGATTCAAAGGTTGCCTGTGCCGCGACAGCGCCGGCACAGGCTTAGCCTTTCTTTGCCCCCAGGCACTGTTCCATCACGTCCAGAAAAGCCCGGGCAGCCGGTGTGGGGCTGGACGACCACACCGCATACAAGTGCCGCACCGGCGCATCCACCAACCGCGCCACTGCTACACCTTCGATGCCTTGAGCCACCCGCTCGGGCACCAGGCCGACGGCCATGCCCCGCTGCACGAATTTCTCTACCAGACGAACATGCCCGATCTCGAACTGCACCCTGCGCTGCAACCCCACCGCCTGAAACGCCTCGTCGGTCTGTCGTCGCGCCCCGGTGCCTTCGGGGAAGTCCACCAACACTTCGCCTGCCAGGTCAGCCAGCGCCAGTTGTGCCCTACCCGCCAAGCGGTGCCCCAACGGCAACACCGCCACCAGTTCTTCCCGGGCCAGCAACCGATGCTGCACCCCCTGCACTACTTCGCCCTGCCACAGCCCGATAAAGCCGACGTCCAGGCGCCGCTCGAGTACGTCAGCGATCAGCAATTCGCTCTTGGCCGTGAGCCAGCGCACATCCACATCCGGATAACGACCGTGGAACACCGCCAACAGGTCGACCAGATCCAGCGCGGTGAGCGAGCTGATTTCACCAATCGCCAGCCGCCCGCGCACCTGGCCGCAGGCCGCCGCCACGTCATCGGCAATGCGCCGGGCCGCTTCCACCGCGGGCCGCGCGCTGAGCACAAAGGCTTCCCCCGCAGGGGTCAGGCGTACCCGCCGCGAACTACGCTCGAACAGGCTCACCCCCAGCTGCGCCTCCAGCCGCGCTACTTGATGGCTAAGGGCCGACTGCACCACATGGCAGCGCTCCGCCGCGCGGGTAAAACTGCCGGTGTCGGCCACGGCAAGGGCATATTCGAGCTGCTTGAGGTTCATCGATCTATCTGCTTTCAAGATGAATAGACTGAAAACTATACATTGGTGTCATGCCTGACACTTGCTGATAATCATCACTACACACCACTGCCCCCACGAGAATTGCATGCACACCCCCACTCTCAGCCGCGCCTTGATCCTGCTGATGGCCACCGCCACAGGCCTGGCCGTGGCCAGCAACTATTACGCCCAACCGCTGCTGCACAGCATCGCCCAGCAGTTTGGCTTGAGCACCGCCAGCGCCGGCAGCATCGTGATTGCCGCGCAACTCAGCTATGGCGCCGGCCTGTTGCTGCTGGCACCGCTGGGCGACCTGTTCGAGCAGCGCCGGCTGATTACCGTGATGACCGTTGTCTCCACCCTGGGCCTGGTCATCAGCGCCTGTGCACCCAGCCTGCCCTGGCTGCTGCTCGGCACGGCGCTGACCGGGCTGTTCTCGGTGGTGGCACAGATCCTCGTGCCGATGGCAGCGACCCTGAGCGAGCCCCATCAGCGTGGGCGCGCGGTCGGCACACTGATGAGCGGCCTGCTGCTGGGCATCCTGCTGGCGCGTACTGCTGCCGGCTTCATGGCCGTGCTGGGTGGCTGGCGCAGTATCTACGTGCTGGCCGCAGTGCTGATGGCAGTTACCGCCGTGGCGCTGTACCGCAGCCTGCCACAGCACCACAGCCACGCCGGGCTGAAATACCCGGCGCTGATCGGCTCCGTGTTCCGTCTGTTCATCGAAGAGCCCGTGCTGCGCCTGCGCTCGCTGCTCGGTCTGTTGGCATTCAGCCTGTTCGCCCTGTTCTGGACACCCCTGGCGTTTCTGTTGGCAAAAGGCCCCTACCACTATTCGGATGCAGTGATCGGCCTGTTCGGCCTGGCCGGTGCGGCGGGTGCATTGTCGGCCAACTGGGCCGGGCGCCTGGCAGACCGCGGCAAGGGCGCGCTGGGTACCACCGTGGGCCTGGTGGTGTTGCTGCTGTCGTGGGTGCCGCTGGGGTTTGCCGAACAGTCCCTGCTCGCCTTGCTGCTGGGCGTGCTGATGCTCGACCTGGCGGTACAACTGGTGCATGTGAGCAACCAGAACGCAGTGATCGCCCTGCGGCCCGAGGCACGCACGCGGCTGAATGCCGGTTATATCACCTGCTACTTCATTGGCGGGGCGCTTGGGTCGTTGCTGGGCACGCAGCTGTTCCAGCGCCAGGGCTGGATGGGGATCGTGGTGGCGGGGCTGGTGATTGGCGGGCTGGCGTTGCTGGCCTGGGGATGGGCCGAACGCAAGCGCAAGAATGCCTTGCAGGTGGCCTGAAAAATGCGCGCTGGATTCTTCGCGGGCACGCCCGCTCCCACAGGTGCCTCACAAAACTCAGGGCAGTGGTGGGTACGGGCATGCCCGCGAAGAGGCCAGCCATGGCGACAAAGTACCGCACTACCCTCCGTCGCAATGCCGTTGACTTGCCTGCCGGGGCAGCGCTCAGTAAGCGCTGGAATGCCCTTTCCCTGACAGGATGAATTTATGACAAGACTCACGGTACAGTCCGGCGATTTCTTGCAAGGTGAAGGCGAGTATCGCAATGGATCGCTCACACTCAAGACCGCGCGCAGCCCCTCACCCGGTGAGCGGATTTCCCTGGCACGCATCAGCGACTTGCGGCTGGCCAGCCTGGAAACCAACCGCAACCTTGGCAGCGCCTTGGGCTGGGGCGTGGCCGGCGCCCTGGTGGCAGGGCCAGTAGGGCTGCTGGCCGGGCTGTGGTTGGGTGGCAAGGAAGAAGAAGCGACCTTTCTGGCCACCTTCAAGGATGGACGCAAGCTGATGGCCATTACCGATGGCAAGACCTGGTCGAAGATCGATGACAACTGGCGGCAGCACAAGCGGCCGATCAGGACTGGCTGACTGAATACACCGGGCCCGGATCGTTTTATGTGGAAGGCGGCTGGTAAGATGCCGCCTTTTTCATGGCCTGTGCCGGCCTCTTCGCGGGTAAACCCGCTCCTACAGGGGTATCACCACCTGGTGTATCACCAACCGGTACATCATAAACCGATGTATCACCACCCGGTGTATCACCACCCGGTGTATCACCAACCGGTGCATCACCAACCGGTGCATCACCACCCGGTGTATCACCAACCGGTGTATTACCACCCGGTGTAGGAGCGGGTTTACCCGCGAAAGGGCCGGCACAGGTATCGCGCATCCAGGAGCCCCACCGCATGCCCCCGCATCACCCCCGCCTGCCCCTGAGCCTGCTCAGCCTGGGCCTGGCCCTGCAGTGCCCCTCTGTGTTTGCCGAAGACAGCGTGATGCTGGCCCCGTTGCAGGTCTCCGACACCTACGCCAATGATGGCTACCAGGCACGCCAGGCCGCTGTGGGCGGCTTCCAGCCCGCGCCCCTGCTCGACACCCCCGCCTCTGTCAGCGTGTTCAGCCAGCAGTTGCTGGAAGACCGCCAGGTACGCAAGCTTAGCGAAGTGTTGCAAAGCGATGCCTCGGTCGGCGAAAGCTATGCACCCATCGGCTACTACGAAAACTTCAATGTGCGCGGCTTCGAGCTGAACGCCGCCAGTAGCTACCGCATCAATGGCCAGACCATTGCCGGAGAGCAGAACGTAGCCCTGGAAAACAAGCAGCAGGTGGAATTGCTCAAGGGCCTGTCCGGGCTGCAGACCGGCGTGTCGGAGCCGGGCGGCTTGATCAACTATGTGACCAAGCGCGCCGAAGACATACGCAGCGTCACGGTATCGACCAACGAACAGGGCGAACGCTATCTGGCCACCGACCTTGGCGGCTGGTTCGGCAGCGAAAAGCAGTTCGGCCTGCGCGCCAACCTGGCCCATGAAGACATCCGCACCTACGTCGACCACGCTGACGGCAAGCGCGACTTCGCCTCGCTGGCATTCGACTGGCAGATCAACCCGGATGCCACCCTGCAGCTGGATGCCGAGTACCAGCATCGCGAACAGGCGTCGGTGCCGGGTTACCAACTGCTCGGAGGCACTGAAGTGCCCCACGGCATCGACCCGGAAGACCGCCTGGCCTACCAGCATTGGGCAAAGCCCGTGCAGAACGACTCGCTGAACCTGGGCGGGCGCTTCGAATACCGCTTCAACGATACCTGGACCGGCACCGTGAGCGCCTCCCGCAGCAAAGTGGTGATCGACGACTACAGCGCGTTTGCCTGGGGTTCGAGCGAGGGGGCGTTTTTCGGCAGCAATGGTGACTACGACATCTATGACTTCCGCAGCCCCGACGATACCCGCCGAACCGACGAGGCGCAGGCCATGCTCAACGGGCACTTCGATGCGCTGGGGGTGGGGCACGAGCTGACTGTGGGTACCAGTGCGCAGCGACGCACACTGGATCAGCGCGCGTACTACAACGAGTGGCTTGGGACCGGCAACATCCATACCGGCGCCCCAGACCTCGATCCGTCCGACAAACCCGTCGGCGCCAGCGAACGCCGGCTGGACAGCCGCCAGTACGGCTTGTTCGTCAGCGACCGCATCAGCTTCAACGAGCAATGGCAGACCGTGCTGGGCGCCCGTGAAGTGCGCCTGGATGAAAAGACCTGGGACGAGAACGGCGTAGCCGGGCGCCATACCCGCCAATACGAGCTACTGCCCAACGCTGCGCTTATCTACAAACCGCAGCCGAACACCACGGTATACGCCAGCTACGCCAAGGGCCTGTCTGCCGGAGGCACGGCCCCTTGGTTCGCCAGCAATGCAGCTGAGATCCTTGCGCCCACCACCTCCCGCCAATTGGAACTGGGCGTCAAGCACGACTGGCAAGGCCTGAGCCTGAGTGCCGCCCTGTTCCAGATCCGCCAGGCTTACCAGTACGCGCGCCCGGACGGCACCGGCAACTTCACCTACGTACAGCAAGGGCAGCAGAAGAATACCGGCCTGGAACTGGGCGCCAGCGGCCGGGTGACCCCGAACCTGCAGGTACAGGCCAGTGCGGCAGCCATTCGGGCGCGGGTGCAGAACAGCGGTACCGAAGCCTATGAAGGGCACCAGGCGATCAACGTGCCTAAATTCCGGGCGGCGCTGCATGCGGAATATACCCTGCCGGTTCCGGGGCTCGCGCTGCTGGGCGGTGCGCGGTATAGCGCCAGCAAGTATGCGAGCCAGGCGGGCAATGTTGAGGTTGGCGGGTATACCGTGTTCGACCTTGGTAGCCGCTACAGTACCCGTGTTGCCGGGTATGACACGGTGCTGCGGCTGACGGTGGATAACGTGCTGGACAAGCGTTACTGGCGCGATGTGGGGGATTACCTGGGGGATAACTACCTGTTCCAGGGGGCACCGCGTACCGCTCGGCTTTCGGCTTCGATCAGCTTCTAGATTGCCAGGGCCGCTCTGCGGCCCTTTCGCGACCTGTGGGAGCGGGCTTGCCCGCGAACACGGGCGAAGCCCGTGCCATCCACCACGGTGTTGGCTTCGCGGGCAAGCCCGCTTGTGTCGCGATGGGCTGCACAGCAGCCCCAATGGCCCTGAAAACAAAAAGCCCCCGTACTTTTCAGCGCGGGGGCTTTTCGTAGAATGTGGCGGTGAAGAAGGGATTTGAACCCTTGATACGATTTCTCGTATACACACTTTCCAGGCGTGCTCCTTCGACCACTCGGACACTTCACCGTTTCTCTTCAAGCCTTGCGGCCTGTCGAGGTGCGCTAATTTAGTGAAAGACTTTCCCTTTGGCAAGCATTTTTTTCAATTTTTTCATGTATTTGCACTTGGGCTGCCATGAGCACTGACCGACCAGTCAGCCTTGCTGCTTTACCTCGCCCTTGGCGCTGGGTAACGTCGTCGCCACGCCAACAAAAGGACTCTGCCATGAGCGAGCTGATTACCTACCACGCCGAAGACGGCATCGCCACCCTTACCCTGAACAACGGCAAGGTCAATGCCATCTCGCCGGACGTCATCACTGCCTTCAATGCAGCGCTGGACCGCGCTACCGAGGAGCGTGCAGTAGTGATCATCACCGGGCAGCCGGGCATTCTGTCAGGCGGTTACGACCTCAAGGTGATGACCCGCGGCCCCCAAGAGGCCATCAGCCTGGTCACCGCCGGTTCCACCCTCGCCCGCCGGCTGCTGTCGCACCCGTTCCCGGTGGTGGTCGCCTGCCCCGGCAATGCCGTGGCCAAGGGCGCCTTCCTGCTGCTGTCGGCCGACTACCGCATTGGCGTCGAAGGGCCGTACAAGGTATGCCTGAACGAAGTGCAGATCGGCATGACCATGCACCACGCCGGCATTGAACTGGCCCGCGACCGCCTGCGCCGCTCGGCCTTCCACCGCTCGGTGATCAATGCCGAAGTGTTTGACCCGCAGGGTGCGGTGGATGCCGGCTTCCTCGACAAGGTGGTGCCGGCCGAGCAGTTGCAGGAAGCGGCAATGACCGCAGCGCGGGAGCTGAAGAAGCTGAACATGCTGGCGCACAAGAACACCAAGCTGAAAGTGCGCAAAGGGCTGCTGGAGGCGCTGGACAAGGCGATCG
>NZ_JBAMDI010000019.1:0-116248 GCF_036961695.1 Pseudomonas sp. CGJS7
ACATGCAGGTAGGGGTTTTGTCTTTGTGGGCAAAAAACTGGACATGCTCGAGAGCGGAGATGGCACCGGCTTCGCCGGTGTTCGCGGGTAAACCCGCTCCTACGGCGGCCTGTGTCCAACCACCGATGTGTGTCTACCACCAATCTGTGTAGGAGCGGGTTTACCCGCGAATACGGTGGCGGCGGCAACGGTGAACGGCAGGTGGAAATTGGCCCGCAGGCCCGGCCCATTCGCGGGTAAACCCGCTCCTACAAATCATGAAATGTGCGTCATTTATACCTGACGAATGACAGCGTAATGCTACGCTCGCGGAAATACTCACCACGGATACTTACCATGGAAATGAACTGGCATCAGGCCCTGCAAGAGAGCCTAAGCTGGCTGGCAATCGCCTCGTTCATCACCCTTGTCAGCTTCACTGCAGCCGCAACTCTGGCCGTGCGTTTTACACGCTGGGGCAGCCAGTTCTGGCAGCTTGCGGGGCCCTATTTCAGTTTCAGGCGCAGTTGGCGGCCGTTGCTGGTGTTTGCCCTGCTGCTGGTCCTGACGCTGTTTTCGGTTCGCCTGAACGTGCTGTTTTCGTTTTGGTACAACGGCTTCTACAGCGCCTTGCAGGGCCTCGACCAGACGGCGTTCTGGTACCTGCTCGGCGTCTTCGCGGTGCTGGCCACCATCCATGTGCTGCGCTCGCTGTTCACCTTCTATGTCAGCCAGGCATTCAGTATCAAGTGGCGGGTCTGGCTGACCGAGCGCCTGACCCACGACTGGATGCAGGGCGATGCCTATTACCGTGGCCAGTTCCTTGCCGAGCCAGTGGACAACCCTGACCAGCGTATCGAACTGGACGTTAACGCTTTCGTCACCAACTCAGTCAGCCTTGCCTTGGGCGCAGTCAGTGCGCTGGTTTCACTGGTGGCGTTCACCGGCATCCTCTGGGGGCTGTCAGCACCGTTGACGGTGGCCGGCGTGGAGATCCCTCGGGCGATGGTATTTGCCGTTTACCTGTATGTCATCATCGCCACCTGGGTCGCCTTCCGCCTCGGGCGCCCACTGATCCGGCTTAACTTCCTCAACGAGAAACTTACCGCCAACTTCCGTTACGCGTTGATGCGCCTGCGTGAGAACGCCGAGAACATTGCCTTCTACCAAGGTGCGCAAGTCGAGCGGGGCACGTTGCTCGGCCGTTTTGCTGCCTTGATCGTGAATGTCTGGGCATTGGTGTACCGGAACCTGAAGTTCAGTGGCTTCAACTTGGGTGTCAGTCAGGTTGCTGTTGTGTTTCCGTTCATTCTTCAGGCGCCGCGCTTCTTCAGTGGGGCGATCAAGCTGGGCGACGTCATGCAAACTTCCCAGGCCTTTGGGCAGGTGCAGGATTCTCTGTCGTTCTTCCGTGAGTCGTACGATGCGTTCGCGCAGTACCGCGCGACCCTTGATCGTCTCACCGGCTTTCTCGATGCCAACCAGCAGGCAAGTGCGTTGCCGCGCGTCACCACCGAAGACCAGGCGCATGCGCTGCAGATCGCGGGGTTGCAGGTGCTACGCCCGGACGGACATGCCCTTATCGCCGACCTGGACCTGAGCTTGCACGCCGGTCAGGCGTTGTTGATCAAAGGGCCATCGGGCAGTGGTAAAACCACGCTGCTGCGTGCCCTGGCGGGCCTTTGGCCGTATGCCGAAGGCAAGGTCAGGCGGCCAACGGGCCATCAGGCACTGTTCTTGTCGCAACGGCCGTACCTGCCGCTGGGTGACTTGCGTACCGTCATTGCCTACCCGGCAGCCAGCAACCCCAAGGATGAACTGCTCATGCAGCAGGCATTGCGCCAGGTCAACCTGGCCCATCTCGCCGAGCGTCTGGACGTCAGCTGTGACTGGTCACACATCCTCTCGGTGGGCGAGCAGCAGCGCCTGGCGTTCGCCCGGGTGCTGTTCAACAGGCCACAGGTGGTGTTCCTCGACGAGTCCACCTCGGCGATGGATGAAGGGCTCGAGCATGCCCTGTATGCGTTGTTGCGTTCGGAGATGCCGAGTGCATTGCTGGTCAGTGTCGGCCACCGTAGCACGCTGGCGGCGTTCCATACCCACCGGCTTGAGGTGGATGGGCATGGCGGTTGGTCGTTGCTGGAGCAGGAGGCTGCGCTGGCTTAGTTCGGCTTGTGGGTGAGATCGCCATCCGGCATCGCGATTAGCTTGGCCCCTTCACTGCGTGCATTGGCGACATCCTTACTCGAACGCTTTCACCGGCAGGCGGCGCTCCCTGTCCAGACGTTCGGCCTCTGCGGCGGGGCGTCCGGGTTACAGGATGGAACTGTTCAACCTGCGTACGCCGCAGCCGTGAACCGCCAGGCTAGCCAGGTTCAGCGCAGCAGCGTCAGTCCTGCAAGGGTGGTGACGGCAAAGCCCGCACCAACCAGGAAGGTTGCCTGGAACCCTGCACGCTCCCACAGCAATCCGGCAACCACGCTGGCTATCAGCAGCGCCGCACCGGTCAGCAGGTTGAACAGGCCGAAGGCGGTACCGCGCAAGTTGGCGGGGGCGCTGTCGGCGATCATGGCAGAGAAGATGCCCTGGCTGAAGCCCAGGTGCAGGCCCCAGGCCGTTACCCCGAAGGCAAGCCCGACCCATCCTGGCAAAAGGGCCAGCAGCAAGTCGGCAGTGATCAGCAGGCCTAGCCCGGCCATCAGCACGCCACGGCGCCCCACTCGGTCCGACAACACGCCGGCAGGGTAGGCCGACAGTGAGTAGGCCATCGCCATCAATACCAGTACCGCCGGCGCCCATAGCGGTGTCAGGCCTATGTTCTGAGCCCGCAGCAGCAAGAACGCCTCGCTGAAACGGGCGAGGGTGAACAACGTGGCCAGACCGATCAGGCGCCAATAGACCGGCCCGAGGCGCCGCAGCTCGTGCAGTGCCAACGGTGAGCGCACCGGACGCCCCATCGCTGGGGCCGCAGGTTCGTGAACGAAGGCAATCAGGATATACACCGCCACGAACGCCGGGATAACAGCTACCCAGAACACGGTCTGGAAATGGCTCGCTGTCAACCACATCAATACGATCGCCAGCAATGGCCCGAGGATAGCGCCTACGGTATCGAGCGCCTGACGCAGGCCGAACGCCGCGCCGCGCAGCTCGACCGGCGTAACATCGGCCACCAGCGCATCGCGTGGGGCCCCCCGAATACCCTTGCCGACGCGGTCGACGAAGCGTGCCGCAGTCAGCCACTCAAGTCCGGGAGCCATGGGAAATACCGGCTTCATCAGCGCACTGAGGCCGTAGCCGAGGACTGTCAGCAGCTTGCGTTTACCCAGTCGGTCGCTGAGGGCACCAGAGAACACCTTGGTGAACGATGCGGTCGACTCGGCGATTCCTTCGATAAGCCCCACCGCTATCACCGAAGCGCCGAGCACACTGACCATGTACAGGGGCAGTAGGGCGTGGATCATCTCCGAGGAAATGTCCATCAACATCGACACGAAGCCCAGCGCCCAGATACTGCGGGGCATCTTCGGCGGGCTTTTGGCAGTGTTCGCGCAGCTGTTGTCATCGCCACGCATCTGGTCTCTCCGCAGCGTTGTACGTCGAAACTGTAGATGCCTGCACACAGGATGCAAACTGGATAGGTGGATAGCAGCAACAGCCTGTGGAGATGACGAAACTTTCCATAAATGCAGGGGTGGTTATTCCGTCAGAGAGTGTCTTCGCCCGTTTCGCGGGTAAACCCGCTCCTACAGGCGACCGCGAAGGCTTATCAAATTTAGGGGGGCAGTCCGGCGTGGCTCACAAGCTTCGCTGTGGCAAAGATCACGGTTCAGCAAAGTTCAGTAACAAACATGTAAACTTCGTAAATAAGATTTACTCGCATTTGCGATTCTCTATATTTACCACCCCTGTTGGCCGCCAAACTGAGTGCGGGGCCGGTGGGCGAGGGCTCCCGGTTTCCGACAGGGATGTGCCTTTTCGCTCATGAATCGCAGGAGATGTACCCATGCAGTGCAGAACTTCACCCAACAGCCTGGCCCTGGCGTTCGTTGCGCTGGCGTCGCCGTCCATGCTGGCGACCGCAGCAGAGTCCGAGGAGCGGCGTGCGGGTGAGGTCCTGGAAGTGCCCGTCGCCGACAACGCTCTGGTGATCCAGGACACCCTGATCACCGCCGAGCGCGAGGCGCGACAGGCCCTGGGCACGTCGATCATCACGGCCGAAGACATCAAGCGCCACCCGCCGGCCAATGACCTGTCCGACATCATCCGCCGCGAGCCCGGGGTTAACCTGACAGGCAACAGTGCCAGTGGGGCACGCGGAAACAACCGGCAGATCGACCTGCGCGGCATGGGCCCGGAAAACACCTTGATCCTCATCGACGGCAAGCCATCCAGCGCGCGCAACGCCGTGCGCTATGGCTGGAACGGTGACCGTGATACTCGGGGTGAAACCAACTGGGTGCCGGCCGAAGCGGTCGAGCGCATCGAGATCTTGCGTGGCCCGGCCGCCGCACGCTATGGCTCCGGCGCCATGGGCGGGGTGGTCAACATCATCACCAAGCGTCCTTCCGACGAGTTGAAAGGCAGCGTCAGCCTGTACACGCAGCTGCCGGAAGACAGCGCAGAGGGCGCCAGCCGCCGAGCCAACTTCAACCTCGGTGGCGGCCTGACCGATAACCTGGGTTTCCGCCTGTACGGCGGCCTGGCAAAGACTGACGCCGACGATCTGGACATCAACGCCGGGCATGCCACCAGCGCCCTGGTAGCGGGGCGGGAAGGCGTTCGCAACAAGGACATCAACGGCCTGCTGAGCTGGAAACTGAACGACGAGCACCGCTTGGAAGCCAGTGCCGGCTACAGCCGTCAGGGCAACATTTTTGCCGGCGACACCATGAACAGCAACGGCGGCGGAGACGTTGACTTCGTCTCCAGCCTCTACGGCCACGAAACCAACGTGATGCAGCGCAGTACTTATGACCTGACCCACCTCGGTGATTTCACCTGGGGTACCAGCAAGACCACGCTGGCCTATGAATACGTACGCAACTGGCGGCTTAACGAGGGCTTGGCTGGCCGCACCGAAGGTGCCCCAAGCAACGAAGGTGGGGCTATGTCACGTTTGCGCAACACACGCCTGAGCAGTGAGGTGAACCTGCCGTTCGCCATGGGCAGCACAGACCATGTGCTTACCTTGGGCGGCGAGTACCTGTACGAAACCCTCAACGACCAAGGTTCGTTGCGCCCGCAAAGCTCCGACCCCACCAACAATGACGGCCTTGTCGGCTTCGATCGCAGCAGCTCGAAGATGACCGCACGCAGCTATGCGCTGTTTGTCGAAGACAACATCATCGTTGGCGACACCACCCTTACGCCGGGCCTGCGTTTCGACCACCACGAAACCTTCGGTGACAACTTCAGCCCCAGCCTGAACCTGTCGCACAAGCTCACCGAAGCGCTGTCGGTAAAAGGCGGCATCGCCCGTGCCTACAAGGTTCCGAACCTGTACCAGTCCAACCCCAACTACCTGCTGTACAGCCGCGGTAATGGCTGCAGCGTGCAACAGACCAACAATGGTGGCTGCTACCTGCAGGGCAACGCCGACCTCAAGCCCGAGATCAGCGTCAACAAGGAAATCGGCCTGCTGTACGACCGTGGTACCTGGCGCACCAGTGCCACCTACTTCCGCAACGACTACAAGAACAAGATCATCGGTGATACCGATGTGCTTTACACCATTGGTGCCGGCAGCCGCGTGACGCAGTGGGACAACGCTGGCAAGGCGCGGGTGGAAGGTGTCGAAGGCAACTTCTTCATCGAGTTGGCCCCGACCCTGGACTGGAACACCAACCTGACCTGGATGCTCGACAACGATAATCGCGAAACGGGCGAGCCGCTGTCGGTGATCCCGGAATACACCGTCAACACCAGCCTCGACTGGCGCGCCACCGAGCAACTGTCATTCCAGCTGGCGGGTACATACTTCGGCAAGCAGAAATCGCCGACCTACGACTACCGCACCCAGCAGGACTACGACAAGACCGCCCAGCAGGACGTCGAGGCCTATGGCCTGGTGGACGTGAGTGCCGGGTACAAGTTCAATGCCAACTACGACGTGCGGGTAGGCGTGAACAACGTCTTCGACAAGCAGATCCTGCGCGGCGGCAACGCCAGCAGCTCGGGGGCAAACACGTATAACCAGCCGGGCAGGGCGGTATTTGCTGCGCTGAATATCAACTTCTGATCCCAAGGGCCGCCCTGCGGCCCAATCGCGGTTCAATCGGCTCGCGAATGGCCGACGACATTGTTGCAGCCAAACGTCTCGCAGCGTGCTAAACCATGCACCCCAGCCCGCTGCGAGAAATGCCTGGTGAAAGCCATCCGCCTGACCCTGATCTGCCATGCCCTGACCCAAGCCCAGAAGAACGGGCGCCTGCACCATACGGATGACGGCATCCTGCCGCTAGCCCGTCAGTCAGACGCCGACCGTTCAGGCGTGCAACTGCTGAGTGCGCCAGAGCGGCGGGCTTGCGAGACGGCAGCGTGGTTAACGGGGGCAGTACAGATCGAGCCAGGTTTGGCCGATTGCGACCTTGGGCGCTGGCAAGGTGTGTCGTTGAAGCAGCTACAAGCCGAGCAACCGCAGGCCTTGGCTGAATGGCTGCAGGATCCGGCCAGTGCCGTGCATGGTGGCGAGTCGTTCGCTGCGCTATGCCAGCGCCTGGCCGCCTGGCTGGCGGCCTTCGACAGGCCGGGTGACTGGCTGGCGGTGACCCACCCGATGGTCATGCGCGCCATGCTGGTACAGGTGCTTGGGTGTCCGATGAGTGCCGGGCAGCGAATCGACGTGCTGCCGCTGTCACGTCTGCAACTGAGTTTTACCGGGCAGTGGCGGTTGCGCCTGTGCTAAGGCTCAGAACGCCAGCTTGTAACCGATCAGCAGCAGCATCGTTGCCAGGCAAGGGCGCAGCACGCGGTCGGAGATCCGCCCGGTGAGGTGGCTACCCAGGTAGATGCCTGGCAGCGAGCCCAGCAGCAGGTAGCCCAACAGCGACCAATCCATGTTGCCCATGCCCGCGTGGCCCAGGCCTGCTACCAAGGTCAGTGGCACGGCGTGGGCAATTTCAGTACCGACCAGGCGACGGGTGACCAGAAACGGGTACAGCAGGAACAGCGCCACCGTACCCAGGGCGCCAGCACCGATGGAGGTGAGGGTGACCATTATTCCAAGCACCACGCCGGTCAGCACTGTGAGGATGTTCAGGCTGCGGTCGCTGAGGTGATAGTGATCACCGGCATGGCGGCTGGCGAAGGCCTGCAGGCGCGATTTGAACAGGATGGCCAGCGCGGTCAGGATCAGCACCACCGCCAGGCCTTGCTTGATGATGGCGTTGAGCGCCGAGGTATCGGCGTGCAGGGTGCTGAGGAACCACAGGGTCAGCGCCGCTGCGGGCACGCTGCCCAGGCTGAGCAGGCCGGTGATCTTCCAGTCGATGTTCTTGTTGCGCGCATGCACCCAGACGCCACTGGCCTTGGTGATCGCTGCATACAGCAGGTCGGTGCCGACAGCGGTCGCCGGGTGGATGCCAAACCACAAAAGGATCGGGGTCATCAGCGAGCCGCCACCGACGCCGGTCATACCGACGATGAAGCCCACGACCAGGCCAGCAATGGTGAAACCGAAAGAACCTACATCCATACGCTACTCGACTGCCCAACTTTGCCCGTTATCGGATGCCAGTCAGCATATAGATTTTTTTATAGCCAAATAGACTTGTTCGTTATTAGGTTATAACCAGGCTTGCCTTGGCAGGCGCAGCGGATCAACGATCGGTCATCACTACCATGACATGGGCATCACCACCGTCATCGCTTTCCGACAGGTAGATGTGCCCCACCTGGCTGTCGAAATACGCAGTCTCCTGCGGCCCGATGCTGACCGCTTCTCCGGTCTCGAACTCGATGCGCACGCGCCCGCTCAGCACCAGCGCGAACTCTTGCCCGGGGTGGCGGATAAAATCGTCGAACTGGCCGCGTTCCCGGGCAATGATGCGGGCATAGGCAGGTGTCATGCGTCGTGCGGGGAAATCCCCGGCAATCGGATAATAGTCGTAGGTGCCGGTCGAATAACCCGCCGCTGCGGGCAGTGAGTCGACCACCACGGTCACCGGCACCGGGGCGCTGACCGTGCCGCTGGCGCGGAACAGCTGGGCAATATCGACATTCAGCGCCCGCGCAGCAGCGGCCAGTTTTTCATAGCTGACCGACACCTGCGCCAGTTCCATCTTCGACAACGTGGACAGCGGCACGCCACTGGCTTCGGACAGTTGCTTGAGGGTCATCTGGCGCGCCTTGCGCACCTGGCGCAGGCGCTGGCCGACGACGGCACGGTCAAGCTGGGGTAGAGCTGCGGGCATTCAGGGATCTCGGCATGCGGCGGTGGTCGGGCATCTTACCTTGGACCCTTGCGCATTTCTAAATTCTCATATATTAGAATTCTCATAAATGATAATTGCCTGGCAGGAGCGTGCATGACCCCGACCTACGACACCCTGATCATCGGTGCTGGCATCGCCGGCGCCTCGCTGGGCTACCGCCTGGCCGGCCAGCAGCGTGTGCTGCTGGTCGAGCGTGAATCGCAGCCTGGCTACCATTCCACCGGGCGTTCGGCGGCCATGTTCATGGAGGCTTACGGCACCCCACAGATCCAGGCACTGACCCGCGCCAGCCGGGCCTTCTACGAAGCGCCACCGCAGGGCTTCTGCGAGCACCCGCTGCTGGAGCCGCGAGGCTGTCTGTATGTCGCCAGCCTGGAGCAGCGGGAACTGCTTGAGCAGACTTACGCGCAGAACCTGGCCAATGGCACAGAAGTCACCCTGCTGGACCGGGACGCGGCCTTGGCACTGATACCCAGCCTGCGTGGCGAAACCCTGGCCGGCGCGGTGCTTGAGCCAGGTGCGATGGACCTTGACGTACATGCCTTGCACCAAGGCTTCTTGCGTGGTTATCGCACTGCCGGCGGTGAACTGCGCTGCAACGCCGAGCTGATCCAGGCCTGGTACCTGGACGACGTGTGGCAGGTGGAGTTGGCTGATGGCAGCCGCCTGCAGGCCCGATGTCTGGTCAATGCTGCAGGTGCCTGGGCGGACCGTGTGGCCGAGCAGTGCGGGGTGGCGCGCATCGGTTTGCAACCGTGCCGTCGTAGCGCCTTCACCTTCCCTGGTCCGGCAGAGCAGGACTTTACTCGCTGGCCTGCGGTGATTGGTGTCGATGAAAGCTTCTACTTCAAGCCTGATGCCGGCCAACTGTTGGGGTCGCCAGCCAATGCCGACCCGGTTGAGCCCCAGGATGCCGCGCCCGAGGAGTTCGACGTGGCCTTGGGTATTTACAACATTGAAGCCATGACCACCCTGGCGATCCGCCGCCCGAGCCACACCTGGGCCGGGTTGCGTTCGTTCGTTGCCGACGGCGACCTGGTGATCGGTTTCGATGCGCATGCCCCCGCGTTTTTCTGGCTGGCGGCCCAGGGGGGCTATGGCATCCAGTCGGCAGCGGGCGCCTCGCGCCTGGCCGCCGACGTGCTACTGGGCCAGCCGTTGTGTGCCAGCCTTGTCAGCCAGGGCGTGGCGCACGAGCGCCTGTCCCCGGCCCGTTTCCAGCAACCCTGAAAGGAGCATCCCATGAGCAATGACATTCAGCGTTTCCCCAGCAGCTTGCCGTTCCCGTTTTCCCGCGCGGTAAAGGCCGGTGGCTTTCTGTTCCTCTCCGGGCAGGTGCCGATGAGCGCCGGCGGCGAAGTGGTGCGCGGTGATATCCAGACCCAGACCCGTGCTGCCTGCGAGCGTATTGCCGAAAGCCTGGCGGCCTGTGGCGCGCGTTTCGACCAGGTGGTGAAGGTCACGGTCTGGCTGTCGGACATGCGCCATTTCGCCGGCTTCAACGAGGTGTACAAGGCGTTCTTCGGCGCGGCGCTACCGGTGCGTTCCACCGTGGCTTCGGCGTTGGCCCTGGGCGTGGATGTGGAGATCGAAGTGCAGGCGTTCGTCGGCGACGCCTGACCGGGCAAAGAGCCCGTGTAGAGGCGACCTTGTGTCGCGATGGGCTGCAAGGCCGCCCCTACGACCGGTATGCGACGGCGATGACAAAACAACAATAAATCCAGAGGTTCACATGCAAGAGCAGCTGAAGATCGCCGGCGCATTTGTCGGCGTGATCGTGGGGGCGGGGTTCGCTTCAGGGCGGGAACTGTTGTTGTTCTTTGTCGATTTCGGCGTGTGGGGCTTGGCTGGCGCGTTGGTCAGCGCCGCCTTGTTCACCTTCCTCGGCATGGCGCTGGCGGGGCTGGGCAATCGTCAGCAGGCCACCTCGCACAAGGATGTGATTTTGGCCATCTGCGGCCGTCACCTGGGCATGTTCGTCGACTGGTTGATCACCTTTTTCATGTTCGCCGTCACCGTGGTCATGCTGGCCGGCGGTGGTGCCTTGCTGGAGCAGCAGTTCGGCATCCCGGCCCTGACCGGCAGCGTGCTGGTGACGCTGGTGGTGGTCGGTATCGTGTGCCTGGACGTGCGCAAGATGATGCTTGCAATTGGCGCCATCACACCCTTGCTGATCCTGGTGGCTTCGGCGATAGCGCTGTATGCCGTGATCACCCGCGAGCAGAGCTTTGCTGCGCTCGATCAGGTGGCCAGCCAGCAACAGGCCGGCACCCGCCATTGGCTGCTGGGTGCGTTCTTGTATGTGTCGTATAACATCGTCGCGGGTGCGCCGATCCTGGCCATTCTGGGCGGTTCGGCCAAGGGTGAGAAAGCCGCGGTGTGGGGAGGCCTGCTCGGTGGTGCGGCGCTAGGTGGCCTGATGCTGGTGATGAGTGCCGGGCTGCTGTCGCGCCTGGACAGTGTGGCCGACCAGCCGATGCCGATGCTGTCGATTGCCAACGAAGTGTCACCACTGCTGGGGCTGGTGATGTGCCTGATCATCTTCGGCATGATCGTCAACACCGCGGTGGGCACGCTGTTTTCCTTCCTCTCGCGGCTGTTGCCGGCGGGCACGACGAAGTTCCGCTGGGGCTCGGTGGTGACCGGGGTGGTGGCGCTCGGCTGTAGCCTGGTGGGGTTCATCAGCCTGGTGGGTGAGGTGTACCCGTTCTTCGGTTACCTGGGCTTTGTGCTGATGACGGCGGTATTGCTGGCCTGGGTACGGCGGGGCAGGGCTGCGAAGGCGGTGGCTGCATAAGGGCTTGGTACAGGCGACAACAGGCATAGGCTGTTGCCGCCTGTACCCGGCGTTTAAATCCGGAAGCTGCCCACCAACTGCTTCAAACGCCCAGCCTGCTGGGCCAGCTGGTCGCAATGACGCAGGGTCTCGTTGAGGTTCTCCACCCCCTGCTGGTTCAGGGCGTTGATCTGGGTGATGTCCAGGTTGAGGCTCTCGACCACGGCGGTCTGTTCTTCGGTCGCTGTCGCCACCGACTGGTTCATGCCATCGATTTCGCCAATGCGCTGGGTCACGCTGGCCAGGCGTTCGCCGGCCTGGTTGGCCACCTGCACGGTCTGCTCGCTGGAAACCTGGCTGGTGTTCATGGTGTGCACCGCTTCGCGCGAGCCCACCTGCAGGCTGGTGATCATGCGGTGGATTTCTTCCGCCGACTCCTGGGTACGGTGCGCCAGGTTGCGCACCTCGTCGGCCACCACGGCAAAGCCACGGCCGGCTTCACCGGCACGGGCCGCTTCGATGGCGGCGTTCAGTGCCAGCAGGTTGGTCTGCTGAGAAATGCCCTTGATCACGTCGAGGATCTTGCCGATTTCGTCGGTGCTGGCGTTGAGCGTTTCGATCTGCGCGCACGACTCGCTGATCCGTTGCGACAGGGCAGTCATGGCGCTGATGGCTTCTTCAACCACTTCACGGCCACCGTGCGCCTGTTCGCTGGCACCGCTGGCATGTTGTGAAGCATCCGCGGCGTTGCGGGCGATTTCCTGGGTGGCGGCGCCCAGTTCGTTGATGGCCGCAGCGACGCTGTTGGTGCGCATGCTCTGTTCTTCAGACCCGATGATCGACGCATTGGACGCGCTGACCACTTTCTCCGAAAGGTCATGCACCAGGCGGGTGGCCGAGGACACTTCGCTGATCGAGGCATGGATACGTTCGACAAAGCGGTTGAACGAGGTAGCCAGTTCGCCGAACTCGTCCTTGTTCTGCACGGCCAGGCGGCGGGTAAGGTCACCTTCACCCTCGGCGATGTCGCGCATGGCGCGGCCCATGGTGGTCAGCGGGCTCATCAGCACCGGAATCAGCAGGCCGAGCAGGCCGGCGATGGCTGCCACGGCAATCAGCATGGCAATGATCGCCGAGGTGCGGAACTGGCTGAGCGCGGCATAGGCCTTGTCCCTGTCGATCGACAGCCCGATGTACCACTGCGCCGAAGGCAGGCCGGCCACCGGGGCGAACGAGATGATGCGATCCTGGCCGTCGAGGGTGACATCCTGCATGCCGGCGGCAACCCGCAGGTTGCTGCCTGGGTAGATGTCCTTGAGGTTCTTCATCACCTGGTCTTTATTGGGGCTGACGATCACCTGGCCATTGGCGTCGGCCAGGAAGGCGTGACCGATGCCGCCGAAGTCGACCGAGTTGATGATCTCGACGAGGGTGTCGAGGGTAACGTCACCGCCGACCACACCGATCAGTTCGCCATTGCGCTTGCTCTTCACCGGCGTGGCGATGGTCACCATCAGGCCACCGACTGCCCCCTGGTACGGGGCGGTCAGCACGGTCTGCCCGGCGTTGGCGGCGGCGCCATACCAAGGGCGCTGGCGCGGGTCGTAACCGGCGGGCATCTGGGCATCCGGGCGCTGGGTGAATTCGCCGTTGGCCTGGCCCAGGTAGGTGAACAGGAAATTACGCGTGTAGGACGGCTGCTCGATCAGCCCTGCCAGGGTGTCGCCGGCGCCTTGCTGGCCGATGTCCTGGGCCAGGTTCTCCAGCACCAGAATGCGCCCGCTCATCCAGTTCTGCACACTGCTGGCGGTCAGTGCACCGGACTGCTGCACCGAGGCTTCGATATTCTGGCGGATGGTATTGCGTTGCAGGTAGTCGTTGTAGAGCGTGAACAGGGCAAATGCCAAAACCACGACGCCGCAGGCGCTGAGCAGGATCTTGTGGCGAAATTTCAGGTTCATGTTTCGAGACCTTGAGCCAATGAGGGGAGGGCGCAGCGCGCTCATGACGCGATGCGGGGCCTATCGACCGAGATATCGGCTTGAGGGGTAAAAGATTGAAGTGCTTAGGGAAAATTCTTACAGACGTTTCGACGGACGGCAGTCACGGGTCAGCCAACTGCTCGATCAGCAGGCGTGCAGCCTGCTGCAGCGGCTGTTGTTTGCGCCACAGTATATGCACGGGCAGTTGCAATTCGTTGCGTGTATTGCGGAATGCCAGGCGCACCAGACGCCCGCTGGCCAGCAGCGGGGCGACCCGCGACAACGGCAGATCGCCCCAGCCCAAGCCAGCTTCCACCATTTGCAAAGCCAGATCGAAACTGTCGGTGGACCAGTGTGTGGCGCCGATCAGTGGGCGAGGGTCCGCCAGAGGCAGGTCGCGGCTGCGCACCAGAATCTGACGCACCTGGGTCAGGTCCTCGAGGTCGTGGATACGCCCCTCACGCAGGGCCGGGTGGGCCGGCGACAGGGTGGCTACCAGCGACTCCATGCCGATGTGCTGGAAGCCGCGGCGGGCATCGACCTGCAGGCCGGCAAAGGCTACGCAGAGGTCGGCACGGCCGCTGTCCAGCAAGTGCAGGGCTTCTTCCTGTGGAGCGCTGAGCAGGGCAATGTCCAGCAAGGGGTGGCGCTTACCTAGGTTGGCGATGGCCGCCAGCAGCGGGCGGTGATCGATGTCGGGTACCACCGCCAGGGTCAGGCTGCTCTCCAGCCCTTGGGACAGCTCCAGGGCATGAACCTGCAGCAGCCCCAGTTGTTCGGCAATCAGCCTGGCGTGTGGCTCCAGGGCCAAGGCCTGTGCGGTTGGGCGAACTTCACGCGGGCCACGTTCGAACAGGCTGTAGCCAAGTTCTGCTTCAAGGTTGCCAATGGCCATGCTCACGGCTGAAGGCACCCGCTTGAGGGCGCGCGCGGCGGCAGAAAACGAACCGTGGTCGAGCACGGCCAGAAACAGCTGGATGTTGTCGCTGGAAAAGTTCATGGCAGCCTCCTGTCAGTTGATCTGACAGCTGCTGACTTTTTCTGTCAAGTGCGTTGAATCATGATCGCCCTCATCGCTTTTTGTCTTTGGAGGTAACCCCGGGTGCAGGGATTGAAACGCAAGTTGGTCTACGTGACTTTCTATGAACTGATCGGGCTGTGCATGTCGACCCTCGGGCTGGCCTACCTGTCAGATACGCAGGCGTCGCATACCGGGCCGCTGGCGGTGATGATCACCACCATCGCCATGCTCTGGAACCTGATCTACAACACCCTGTTCGAGTACTGGGAGAGCCGCCAGGCCAAGCGTGGGCGCAGCGTGGCGCGGCGGATGGTGCATGCCATCGGCTTCCAGTTGACCCTAGTGGTTTACTTGATTCCGCTGATTGCCTGGTGGCTGGACATGACATTGCTGGAGGCGCTGCTGGTGGATATGGCGTTCATCATCCTGGTGCCGTGCTACACCTTTGCCTACAACTGGGCGTTTGATCGTGTGTTTGGCTTGCCAAGCTCTGCCCTTGCCACAGCTTGATACAGCCTTGCGCTGCGAAAACGCCGGCACAGGCCGCCACTAAGGTGGCAGGCGAATGATCAAAGGCGCCTGCTGCTGCTCGACCTGCTGCTCCACCGGCCGCGGCGCACTGGCCAGCAAGCTGTCCTCAACCTGCCCCGACAGGTAATAGACCCCCGCCATGGCCCCGCTCTGGCGGTTCTCCATCAACTCCTGCCATTCCTGGTTCAACGCCACGTTCAGGATCACCCGCAGCTGTTCGACCATCTGCGGGTGATCACGGTCATGGGTCATCATCCCGTAACCGGCTGCAGCAATCGAAATCATCGCCCCTGCCACCTTGCCCACTGCCGATGCCACGGCACTGGCGATACCGCGTGGGGCCAGGGTGGCGCCAAGCTTTTCGCTGGCCTGGGTGGCCACCGAGTTGAGCCCGACATCGGTCCTGCCAGGGCCTTTGCTGGCCTGCTGATGCAAGTGCTGGCGCATGGCTTGCCAGGCCGGTTGTTGGTCCAGTGACTTGGCCCGCAGCAGCTGATACAGGCTGGCATTGCGCGCATCCGGTGGCCCCAGGGCGATGGCGGGGATACGGTTGAGGCGCTGGCTGAACTGCTCGGGCGGCGCGTTGTACCGGCTGATGATCGCCGGCAGTTGCTGGCCGAGCAGTTGCAGGTACAGTTCGCAGGCGCGGTCGCGGATGCCCTCTGGGTTGATCTGCTCGGCTACCGGCTCAATCACCCGCGCGTGATACTGCTCCTGCAGGTACAGGGCCAGGCGTTTTTCTGCCGGTTCCCGACCCTCACCACTGTCGAGCTTGTACCAGGCCACCTTGAGGGTCAGCCACTGCTGGGTCCAGTAACCCGTGAACCAGGGGATGAAGTCGCTTTCGGTGCGTTGCTGCACTTGCTCCTTCCACACCCGCATGGAGCGCCGGGCATAGTCGTTGGCCGAGCCGGCGGCACCGACCGAGGCATCGATCAGTTCCTGGTCGATGCGTTGCCAGGCCGCGGGGGTGAGTATTGCGGGCGGCGGCGGGGCAGGGGGGCGCTTGCTGGCACAACCGCCGAGGGCCAGCAGAAGGCAGAGCAACAGGAGGACTCGAGAACTCACGCGACCGCCTCCCTGGTAGAGGCTGGGGGGGTTCTCGAAGTATAGGGTGGGGTTATTGGGGCTGCTGTGCAGCCCATCGCCCGCTCAGCACAGATGCAAATGGTTGTGTGAGCGCGGCCTGGGGGAGCGATCGCGTCCGTTTGGTCGGGTTATTCCAGGTCGAGCTTTTCTTCCAGACGGTCAAGGTGCCTGTGCATCAACCCCAGCGCCGCTTCGGCATCACCTTGCTCCACGGCATCGATGATTGCCGCATGCTCTTCCCACGCGCAGTGATCGCAGCACGGCGATTCGTAGCGAGCGATGATCAGCGAGGTCATCGGCACCAGCCCATTGAGAAATCGCGCCAGTGGTGCATTGGCCGCCACCTGCGCCAGTTTCAGATGGAACTCGCCGCCTAGGCGGATCGCCGCGCAGCGTTCGCCACGCTCATGGTGCTGGCGCTCGCGCTCTACCAGTTGCCGTAACTGGCGTACCTGCGCCGGCCGGGCGCGTTGCGCAGCCAGGGTGATCAGCGTGGTTTCGGCCAGACGCCGGGCACTGAGCACCTGACGTGCCTGGACCGGGTCAGGCGCAGCCAGATGCGCGGTGTGGCTGGGGCGCTGTACCACCACCTGCTGGTCGGACAGGCGCCCGAGCACACGGCGGATCACCGTGCGGCTGACACCAAAGGCATGGCCCAGCGCCTGTTCGGGCAACAGACTGCCCGGCGGCAGGCGCTGTTCGAGAATGGCGTCGAACAGCCGCGGATAAATCTGCTCGGCCGACAGGCGGGTTTCGCCGGCCGCGAGCAGGGTAGGCAAGTGGGGGACGGCGTTCATGGGCACTCTCCTGAGGTCATGGATGCGGATGTTCGTCCGGGATATTCAGCGCGATGCCCATGCGCAGCCCTTCGGCCACGATGTGCTGACGCATCTGGGCACTGGCCTGGGCGCTGCTGCGTTCGCGAATGGCGCGCACCACCGCTTCGTTTTCCTTCAGCCGCGCGGCCAGGTGCTCGGGCGAGTTGCGCAGCATGTCGGCGCTTTGCTTCAGGGCATTGCCGGTCTGCTGCACCACGCTCTGGAAAATCGGGTTGGTGGTCAGGGCGAACAGCGCCTCATGGAAGGCAATGTAGGCTTTGACCCCGGCCTCGCTGTCATCGGCCTCCAACGCTTCGCGCATGTCCATCAGGGTCAGGCGCAACTGGCCGATGTCCTGGCTGTTGGCCGACTGCGCCACCAGGCCGACGATGAACGGTTCGAGTGTGTAGCGCAGTTCCAGCACGTCGGCCAGGCTCGCCGCAGCACTGGTTTCCACGCCCGACGGCTGGGCATCGGCATCGAGCACCAACACGCCCTTGCCGGGTAACGAGCGCACCAGGCCCAGTGTTTCCAGCACGGTTACCGCTTCGCGCAGGCTGGGGCGGCTGATGCCCAGTTGTTCGGCCAGTTCGCGCTGGCCTGGCAGCATGTCGCCGGTGCGCCATTGGCCGCGGGCCAGGGCCTGGCGGAGTTTTTCCACCACTGAGTTGACGACGGTTGATGAGCTGATCACGGTTCGCTCCTGGAAGGGCCGGCGTCATGCCGGCCACATTCGCTCAGAATTCCTGTTGATGGGCGTTGGGTTGCTTGCGTGGCGTGGGGGCAAAGCCAGGCTTGCCGTCGAGCACGTTCTGCGCACGTTCCAGGTCAATGTCCTTCTCCCAACGGGCAATGGCCACGGTGGCCACGCAGTTGCCGATCAGGTTGGTCAACGCCCGGCCGATACCCATGAACCAGTCCACCGCCAGCACCAGTACCAGGCCTACCACGGGAATCGCCGGTACCGCAGTCAGGGTGGCGGCAAGAATCACCAGTGCCGAGCCTGGGATGCCGTGAGCCCCCTTGGAAGTCACCAGCGACACCAGCAGGATGGTCAGCAGGTCGGTCATTTCCAGTGGCGTGCCGGTGGCGTTGGCGATGAACACGATTGCCAGGGTGAGGTAGATGGAAAAACCATCGAGGTTGAACGAGTAGCCGGTAGGGATCACCAGGCCGACCGTGGAACTGCCGATGCCCAGGTGCTCAAGCTTGCGCATGATCTGTGGCAGTACGGCGTCGGAAGAGGCGGTGCCCAGGACGATGGTCAGCTCTTCGCGCAGGTACTTGATCAACGGCAGCAGTTTCAGGCCCGACAGGCGCATGACGGTGCCCAGCACGATCAGCACGAACCCGGCACAGGTGAGGTAGAACAGCGCCACCAGCCCGCCCAGGTGCTGCAGCGACGCCAGGCCGTACTTGCTGGTGGTGAAGGCGATGGCACCGAACACGCCGATCGGCGCCAGGCGCACGATCATGCCCATGATGCGGAAGATCACATGGCTCAGTTCGTTGATCAGTCGCGAAATGCCGGCGGCCGAGTCACCCACCAGGTTCAGCGCGCTGCCGAACAGCACCGAGAACAGCAGCACCTGAAGAATGTTGTTGTCGGCGAAGGCACCGATCACCGAGGTGGGGATCAGGTCCATGAAGAATGCCGTGGCGCCATGGATGTGCTGGCCGCGCTCGGCCAAGCCGTTGGCATCGGCGGCGGACAGTTGATCCAGGTGAATGTTGGCACCGCTGCCAATGCCACTGGTGAAGGCGAACACCAGGCCGATCACCAGCGCCAGGGTAGTCAGCACTTCGAAGTAGATCACCGACTTCAGGCCGATGCGCCCGACCTTTTTCAGGTCGCCCGCACCCGAAATGCCGCTGACCACCACGCAGAACACGATCAGGCCGATGAGCATCTTGATCAGCTTGATGAAGCCGTCGCCGAGGGGTTTGAGTTGCAGGGAGAGGTCGGGGAAGCTCAGACCGCAGGCGATGCCGAGGGCAAGGCCGAGTACGACTTGCAGGAAAATCGAACGCGAGCACCATTTGAGCATGGGAGGAGTCTCTGATCGGTGTCCTTGCTTCGGTAGCCGCACGGGGCGAAAGAGCGCAGGACTTAATTATTGTGGTCTTACCGGTTTGTTCAGCGCGAGGCCATAAAAGCGCGAAAAATCCCTGATTGCAAGGATTTTTGGCCTTACCGGTCTGACCAGTTGTGGGGCAATCCGGCCTGCCATGCTCTAGTTCGGTGCGTGCCGTGAAAGGGGGCGCGTGAAATAGCTCAGGGCTTGGCCAGTGCCTGGTCCACCGCTGCAATCAGCTTGCCAAGATCTTTGGGCGGGGCGTTGTGGATGACACCGAACAGGTAGGCGCGCTGCTCCTCTTCGTCGTCCGGTTCAGCGAAGAAGTCCTTGGGCTTGACGCCCAGCACCTGGGCAAACGCCATGATTGCATCGATGCTGGGGGTGTAGGTGCTGGTTTCGAAACGGCTGATGGTCTTGGGGTCGAAGCCGGTCCGTTCGGCCAGTTGTGCCTGGGTCAGGCCCGCCAGCTTGCGGTAGCGGCGCAGGGCGATACCCAAAGCTGATCTCGTCATCGCTTAATTCCCATTTAGAATCAAGAACTTAACGATATCTATCAATGTGGCGCAACGCCATGATCGATCACCTTTGTTTTATTTATGTGATGAATTTCGTAGAATTCATGGCTTGACCGGTCAGTCATCGTCACCTTCCTTGTACCGTTCGGCCTCGTGCCGCAACGGCAGGAAGCGCTTTTGCCCATTGGAACGGATCCTCATGAATCGGTTCCGAAGGCCGTCGATGAACTGGGTGCCGGCTTGTCATTGAATGGAGTCTCATCGTGCGCCTCAACTTGCCGGTAACCCCGGTCGAGCAACGTTTTCCCCCCCATCAGCGGCTTATTTCTGCTACCGATACCGCCAGCCTGATCACCTACTGCAACCCAGAGTTTGCCGCCATCAGTGGCTACAGCGAGGCCGAACTGATCGGCAGCCCGCACAACCTGGTGCGCCACCCGGATATGCCGCCGGCGGTGTACGAGTTGATGTGGCGCTACCTGAAAGCCGGCAAGAGCTGGATGGGTATCGTCAAGAACCGCTGCCGTAACGGCGACTACTACTGGGTCAATGCCTACGTCACGCCCATCCTCGAAGGTGGGCGGGTAGTGGGTTACGAGTCGGTGCGCGTATGCCCTACGCGCGAGCAAGTAGCCCGTGCCGAAGCCCTGTATGCGCGGCTGCGCAACGGCCAGGCGGCATTGTCGGCGCCGCGCCGGCTGAGCTTGCTGGCGCAGGCCTTGGCCTTGCCACTGGCCGGTGGGCTGCTGGCGGTGGGGGCCAACCAGCTGTGGCCTGGCCTGGTGGGGCAGGGGCTGACCCTGGGGCTGTTCGTGGCCTGCGGCCTGTGGGCGCGCAATGCCCTCGGGCGGCAGCTGCAGCAGATTGTGCAGGGTGCCGAAGGTGCCTTCGCCGACCCGATTGCGGCCTTGACCTACAGCGACCTGTCGGGTGCTGCCGGGCAGTTGCAACTGATGCTGATCAGCGAAGAGGCACGCCTGAAAACCGCCTTGACCCGGCTAAGCGATCTGGCCGGGCAAATGGCCGTGGCCGCTCGCGATGCCGGGCAGTTGTCGCGCAGCACCGAGGCGGCATTGCTGGAGCAGCGTGCCGAAACCGACCTGAGCGCCACTGCAATGAACCAGATGGCCGCCTCCATTGGCGAAGTGGCCAACCACGTGCAGTTGACCGCCGCCGAGGCACACACGGCGCACCTGCTGGCCGAGCAAGGTAGCCAGGTGGCCGATGCCAGCGGTGCGGCCATTCGTAACCTGGCCAGCACCGTGACGCAGATCAACCAGGCGGTCAGCCACCTGGCGGGTCAGACCGGCGCCATCGCCGAGGCCGCGGGGATGATCCGCGGCATTGCCGAGCAAACCAACCTGCTGGCCCTTAACGCCGCCATCGAGGCTGCCCGTGCGGGCGAGCAGGGCCGGGGCTTTGCCGTGGTCGCCGACGAGGTGCGGGCACTGGCCGACAAGACCCGCCAGTCCACCCTGCACATCCAGGCCATCATTGATGCCCTGCGCAGTGGCGCCGCGGAAGCCGTGGCGATCGCCAGCCGAGGCATCGACGGTGCCGAGCAGGGCGTTGCCCAGGTGCAGGAAGCCCGGCAGGCGCTGCATGGCATTCGTGACGCGGTACAGCGCATCAGCGACATGAGCCAGCAGATGGCCACCGCCTCGCAGCAGCAGTCGGCGGTGGCAGAAGACGTTTCGCGGCAGATCAACGGCGTAGCCGGTATTGCCCAGCACAGCGCCCATAGCGCCAACGCCGCCGCCTCGCGCGGTACCGAACTGGAACACGTGTGCGCCGGATTGCGCGCCCTGGTGGAGCGCTTCAACCGCTAAGGCAGGATGCTTTATGGATGATAACTATCGCGCGGCCGTGGACGCGGCCGCGATCTTTTCGGAAACCGACCTGCGTGGGAACATCACCTACGTCAATCAGCAGTTCTGCAGCATCTCGGGCTACAGCCGTGAGGAACTGCTGGGGGCCAACCACCGCATCCTCAATTCCGGGCTGCATGAACCGATGTTCTTTGTCGGCATGTGGCGGGCGTTGGTCGCCGGGCGGGTGTGGAAGGGCGAAATCTGCAACCGGTCCAAGGACGGTTCGTTGTACTGGGTCGACAGCACCATGGTGCCACTGGTCGATCCGCTGACAGGCCAGGTGCGCAAGTATGTGTCGATACGCTTTGACGTCACCGAGAAGCGCCAGCTGCTGCATACCTTGCAGTGGCGGGTGGGGCACGATGTGCTCACCGGCCTGCCCAACCGCGCCTACCTGTCTGATTTGCTGAACCAGGCCCTGGCCTACTCGCGCCGCGAAGGCATCTCGCTGGCGGTGTGCATGCTCGACCTGGATGGTTTCAAGGCGGTCAACGACGGCTACGGGCATGCCGTGGGTGACCTGCTGCTGGTGGAAGTGGCGCAGCGCTTGAAGAGCATCCTGCGCGGTGGTGATGCCGTGGCCCGGCTGTCGGGCGACGAGTTCGTGCTGATCCTGCGCGACGTCGACGATGAGTGTCAGTTGCATGCAGCCCTGCAGCGGGTATTGCGTGCCTTGGCGGCGCCCTATGTGGTGCGTGAGCATACGCTGTCGCTCAGCGCCAGTATCGGCGTGACCCTGTACCCGCAGGATGACGAAGATGCCGACACCCTGGTGCGCCACGCCGATCAGGCCATGTATGTGGCCAAGCAGCGCGGGCGCAACCGTTACCATCTGTTCGACGTGACGCAGGAGCAGGAGCTCAAGGCCACCCACCAGACCGTGGCACGCGTGCGCCGGGCGCTGCGCAACGGTGAGCTGTGCCTTTACTACCAGCCCAAGGTCAACCTGCGCAGTGGCAAGGTACTGGGCTTTGAGGGTTTATTGCGCTGGCAGCGGCCAGGCCGTGGTGTGGTGCCGCCTGGCGATTTCCTGCCCTGGGTAGAGCAGACCGACCTGATCGTCGAAATCGGCGAGTGGGTGATCGGGCAGGCGTTGAGCCAGTTGCAGGCCTGGCAGCGCCAAGGGCAGCCCTGGTCGCTGAGCGTGAATATTGCCGCGCGGCATTTGCAGCGCAGTGACTTTGCCGAGCGCCTGCAGCAACTGCTGGCAGCGTACCCGGCGGTGGACCCGGCGCTGCTGGACCTGGAAATCGTCGAGTCGGTGGCCATCGACAACCTGCAGCATGTCAGCCGTTGCCTGGATGCCTGCCGTGCGCTGGGTGTGCGTTTCTCGCTGGACGATTTCGGCACCGGTTATTCGTCCTTGAGTTACCTGAAACGCTTGCCGACCCAGACGATCAAGATCGACCAGTCGTTCGTGCGTGACATCCTTCATGACCAGGACGACCTGGCGCTGACGGAGGCAGTGATCGGCCTGGCCCGGACGTTTGGCCGCGAGGTGATTGCCGAGGGGCTGGAGAGTGTCGAGCACGGCCGGGTACTGATGGGCCTGGGCTGCGAGCTGGCGCAGGGTTACTGCATTGCCCGGCCGATGCCCGCCAGTGACGTGCAAGCCTGGGCACAGGCCTACCGGCAGCCAGTGCAGTGGCGTGACCCTTGAAGGTCATCAGCGGGCCGTGGTCTTGACCTGCACGGGGGGGCGCCAGCTGCTTGTCGATCAGGGGTGGCTTCGAAAACCTGCTGTGCGGCGCTTCAGGGCCAATCGATTCATCGCCCACGCAACCGCTTGTACAGTGTGGTGCGGCTGATACCCAGTCGGCGGGCCACCGCCGACAGGTTGCCATTGGCTTGCTCGACCAGGCTCTGCAGGTCCGTCTCTTCAGTCGCTATCGGCACCGGTGTTTTCGACTCGGCCAGAAAACCCGCAGGAAGGTGTTCGACGCCGACCGGCCCGTTGGCCGCCAGGGCCAACGCGACCTGTAGCACGCTCACCAGTTCGCGCAGGTTGCCCGGCCAGGGGTGTTGATCGAACAGGTCGATAATGGCCGGGGGCAGCCGCGCAGGTTGCCCGGGCTCGCGGTAGCGGGCATGCACCTGCTCAATCAGCTGGCGCCGGTCAGCGCGTTCGCGCAGGGGGGGCAGCACCAGCGTCAGGCCGGCGATGCGGTAGTACAGGTCCTGGCGAAAGCGCCCGGCGCGCACTTCTTCGGCCAGGTTGCGATTGCTCGCCGACACCACGCGGATATCCACCGGCACCGGTTCGCCACTGCCCAGCGGCTGGATGCTGCGCGACTGCAGTACGCGCAGCAGGCGGGCCTGGGTGGGCAGTGGCATGTCGCCAATCTCATCCAGAAACAGGATGCCGTGGTCGGCCTTGCGGATCAGCCCCGGGTTGCCCTTGTGGTGGGCGCCGGTGAACGCGCCTTTGTCATAGCCGAACAGTTCCGACTCCACCAGTTCGGCCGGGATCGCCGCACAGTTTACGGCGACCAGCGGCTGCCTGGCGCGGCTGCTGGCCCGGTGCAGGGTGCCGACGAACACTTCTTTGCCTACGCCTGTTTCGCCCTCGACCAACACCGGGATGTCCTTTTCCAATAGCAGGCCGGCTTGTATCAAGGCTTTTTCCAGGCGCGGCTCGGCACTGCCGGCTTCGGGGCGGCGAGTGGTTTCGCGTGGGGGGTGCCACTGGCAGTGAAAGCGGTTGCGCCCGGTGGCCTGCAGAGCGAAGGGCTGTTGTCGGGGATGGCTGAGCAGCTGTTGCAGGGGTAACTGGAACAGTTGCTCGATGTTTTGCTCCAGCGGGTTTACACCGAGCAGGCTATCGGCCCGGTGATTGGCGGCCAACACCTGCCCGCGTTCATCGAACACCAGCAAGCCGGCCCAAGGGCTGTCGAGGTTGTCGGAGGCGCTGTTGAAGATCAGTTGTGCATGCTGGTCAGCATGTTCGGCGAGGATCAGGCGGTTCTCCAGGCTCTGGCCCATCATGCGCACCAGCCCAAGCGTCTGGCTGGCCGGCAGGTAGCCGTCGCTGGCTACGTCGAGCGCCCCGACCAGCTGCCGTGCGGCGTCGAACAGGGGGGCGGCGGCGCTGGACATGTAGCGGTTCTGGCGCAGGAAGTGTTCGTCCTGGCCGACGTGAACCGCTTCGGCGCAAATCAGTGTGGTGCCCAGGGCGTTGGTACCGACGCCACGTTCGTGCCAATGGGCGCCGGCGCTGAAACCATGGTGCTGGCGCGGTTCGATGAAACGCCGCGAGCCCCAGCTGTCGAGCAGGCAGCCACTGGCATCGGCCAGCATCACCAGGTAGCTGGCGTTACCCAAGAGGTGCGCATAGTGCGGTAGCACTTCCTCGCGGGTCAGGCGCAGCAGGTTTTGGCGCCGCTCCAGCAGGGCACTGAGCTCGGCGCGGGACAGGCAGTCAAAGTCTGGCGCATGCTGCGGCTGCAGGCCGTGGGCGCGGCAGCGGTCCCAGGACGCCTGGATCAGTTGGGTGTGGGTCGAAGTGGATGCGGCCATGGGCCTGTCCTGTGTGATTGTTGTCATGGGTCGACCGCCGTTCAGTGTTGTTCACGGCTGTTCATTGTCAAACTGGCCAGTGTCCAGTTGTGCAGTGATTGTGTTCACGTGCGAGCCCGCGATTTGCCAGCGCTGCCACCCAGGCCCCGAACCAGAGCATCGGGCAAGGAATGGCACGGAACTGGCTGTACCCGGCAGACAACAATCACAAAAAGGCCACGCCATGTCCCTGGTGCTGGAGCAGGTCAGCCGTAGCGTCGACAACCAGCCGTGGATCGTCGATGCGTCACTGCGTTTCGAGCCCGGCTCGTTCAATGTGCTGCTGGGTCGCACCCTGGCCGGCAAGACCAGCCTGATGCGCCTGATGGCCGGGCTGGACCGCCCGGACCGAGGGCGGGTGCTGATGGATGGCCAGGACGTCACCGGTGTGCCGGTACGCCAGCGCAATGTGTCGATGGTGTATCAGCAATTCATCAATTACCCGACCTTGAGCGTGTACGAAAACATCGCCTCACCGCTGCGCCAGGCGCGCATGGCCGAGGACCAGATCCGACGGCGGGTGCAGGAAACTGCCGAGATGCTGCGCATCGAAACCTACCTGCAACGCCTGCCACTGGAGCTCTCCGGTGGCCAGCAGCAACGCACGGCGATGGCCAGGGCATTGGTCAAGGATGCCTCGTTGATCCTCTTCGACGAGCCATTGGTCAACCTCGACTACAAGTTGCGCGAAGGCCTGCGCCAGGAGCTGCGCGAGCTGTTCGCGGCGCGCCATTGCATTGCTGTGTACGCCACCACCGAGCCCAACGAGGCGCTGGCGCTGGGCGGCACCACCACCCTTGTGCACGAAGGCCGTATCGTGCAGAGCGGGCCCACCGCCGAGGTCTATCAGCGCCCCAGCAGCGTGCTGGCTGCCGAGCTGTTTTCCGAGCCGCCGATCAACCTGGTGTCTGGCCGTATCACGGGTAACGAGGTGAGCCTGGCCCAGACCGTGCACTTTGCCCGCAATGCCGACCTGGAGCCGCTGGCCGAGGGTGACTACCGCTTCGGCGTGCGCCCCAGTCATATCGCGCTGGTGCCGGCCCACGACGATGACCTGGAGCTGGCGGTACTGGTGGAGTTGGCCGAGATCAGTGGGTCAGAAACATTTCTGCATGTGCGCAACGAATACTGGCGCATGGTGCTGCACCTTCCCGGGGTGCACGAGTACCAGGTGGACACGCCGATACGCGTGTTCATCCCCACGCACAAGCTGTTCGTTTTCGACAGCGCCGGGGTGTTGGTGCAGGCTCCGGGGCTGCGCCAGGCGAGGAGAGGGTGATGGCCGAAATCCGCCTGCGCCAGCTGGCGCACAGTTACAGCCGCCAGCCCGCCAGCGAGGCAGACTATGCCCTGCACGCACTCGAACATGTGTGGGAGCAGGGCGGTGCCTATGCGTTGCTCGGGCCGTCGGGCTGCGGCAAGTCGACCTTGCTCAATATCATTTCCGGGCTGCTGACGCCGTCTCATGGCGAGGTGCTGTTCGACGGCAAGCCGGTCAACCAGCTGTCCCCGCAGGCGCGCAATATCGCCCAGGTGTTCCAGTTCCCGGTGGTGTACGACACCATGACAGTGTTCGACAACCTGGCCTTCCCCTTGCGCAACCAGGGGCTCGATGAAGCCCGGGTGCGTGCCCGGGTGGAAGAAATTGCCGAAGTGCTCGAGCTGACTGCCGTGTTGCGCAAGAAAGCACGCAACCTCACCGCCGATGAAAAGCAGAAAGTCTCCATGGGGCGTGGCCTGGTGCGCGATGACGTGTCGGCGATCCTGTTCGACGAGCCGCTGACGGTGATCGACCCGCATCTGAAGTGGAAGCTGCGGCGCAAGCTGAAGCAGATTCATGAGCAGTTCAACATCACCATGATCTACGTCACCCACGACCAGTTGGAGGCCTCCACCTTCGCCGACAAGATCGCGGTGATGCACGGCGGACGCATCGTCCAGTTCGGCACCCCGCGCGAGCTGTTCGAGCGACCGCGGCATACATTCGTTGGTTATTTCATCGGTAGCCCGGGCATGAACTTGATCGACGTGCGTGCCGAGGCGGGCGCGGTGGTGTTCGGCGATGTCCAGCTGGTGCTGCCCGATGGCCTGTGCGAGCGCCTGGCCTCACTGGCGGGCGGGCGGCTGCAGGTGGGCATTCGCCCGGAGTTCGTGCAGCTGTGGGACAGCCCGTTCGAGGGGGCCTACCCGGCGCGGGTGCTGGACGTCGAAGACCTGGGTACCTATCGCATCGTCACCCTCGAACTGGGCGGTGTCGCGCTCAAGGCGAGGCTGGGCGAGGACCGCCCGTTGCCTGTGGACCAGGCCTGGGTCAGCCTGCCGGCGCAGTGGCTGATGCTGTATGTCGACGATGTGCTGCTGGAGACCGGGCCATGAACAACAAGGTGCCGAACAACAAGGCCTGGTGGCTGGTGCTGCCGGTGTTCCTGCTGGTCGCGTTCAGCGCGGTGGTGCCGATGATGACGGTGGTCAACTACTCGGTGCAGGACATCTTCGACCAGTCCAGCCGCTACTTCGTCGGTGCCGACTGGTACCGCCAGGTACTGCGCGACCCGGCGCTGCACGATGCATTGCTGCGCCAGTTCATTTACTCGGCCTGCGTCCTGCTGATCGAAATTCCATTGGGTATAGGCATCGCTCTGGCCATGCCAACCAAAGGCCGCATGGCCTCGGTGTGCCTGATCGTCATGGCTATCCCGTTGCTGATCCCGTGGAACGTGGTCGGCACTATCTGGCAGATTTTCGGCCGTGCCGATATCGGCCTGCTCGGCGCTTCCCTGGCCAAGCTAGGGGTCAGCTACAACTACGCCGGTGACCCGTTCGACGCCTGGCTCACCGTGCTGGTGATGGATGTGTGGCACTGGACTTCGTTGGTGGCTTTGCTGTGCTATTCGGGGCTGCGTGCGATCCCCGACGTGTACTACCAGGCCGCGCGCATCGATCGGGCCTCGGGCTGGGCGGTGTTTCGCCATATCCAGCTGCCCAAGCTCAAGAACGTGCTGGTGATCGCGTTGATGCTGCGCTTCATGGACAGTTTCATGATCTACACCGAGCCGTTCGTGCTGACCGGCGGCGGGCCAGGCAACGCGACCACGTTCCTCAGCCAGACCCTCACGCGTATGGCCGTAGGGCAGTTCGACCTGGGGCCGGCGGCAGCGTTTTCACTGGTGTACTTCCTGATCATCCTGCTGGTGTCGTGGCTGTTCTACACAGCCATGACCCATGCCGACAAGGACTAGGCCATGAGCACACGCAAATCAATGGCCCTGCTGCTGTACTTCTTCTTCCTGCTGGTGCCGATCTACTGGTTGCTGAACATGTCGTTCAAGAGCAACGCCGAGATCCTTGGCGGCCTGACCCTGTGGCCGCAGGCGTTCACGCTCGACAACTACCGAGTGATCTTCACCGACGCCAGCTGGTACAGCGGCTACATCAACTCGCTGTACTACGTGTGCCTGAACACGCTGATTTCACTGCTCGTGGCGTTGCCCGCGGCCTATGCCTTCTCGCGCTACCGCTTTCTTGGCGACCGCCACCTGTTCTTCTGGCTGCTGACCAACCGCATGGCGCCACCGGCGGTGTTCCTGCTGCCGTTCTTCCAGTTGTACTCGTCGATCGGGCTGTTCGATACCCACATTGCCGTGGCGCTGGCCCATTGCCTGTTCAACGTGCCGCTGGCGGTGTGGATCCTGGAGGGTTTCATGTCGGGCGTACCGAGGGAAATCGACGAAACCGCCTACATTGACGGCTACAGTTTTCCGCGCTTCTTCGTGAAGATCTTCATACCGCTGATTGGCTCCGGCATCGGCGTCACGGCGTTTTTCTGTTTCATGTTCTCTTGGGTCGAACTGCTGCTGGCGCGCACCCTGACCTCGGTGAATGCCAAGCCGATTGCCGCGGTGATGACCCGCACAGTGTCGGCATCGGGCATCGACTGGGGTGTGCTGGCGGCGGCGGGGGTGCTGACCATCTTGCCGGGCATGCTGGTGATCTGGTTCGTGCGCAATCATGTGGCCAAGGGCTTCGCCCTGGGCCGGGTGTGAGGAGGGCAACGCATGGAGTGGATGGCCTGGACACTGCCGACAGCGCTGTTCTTCGCCGCTGTGGGCCTGTTGCTGCTGGGCATGACCCTGCTTGAACTGCGTCGCCCCTGCGTAGAGCGACGGGGCTTTTTGCCGCTGGTCACCAGCCGTGGTGACCGTTTGTTCATCGGCCTGCTGGCCAGCGCCTACCTGCACCTGCTGGTGGTCGGTGTCAGCGACTGGCCATTGTGGGTGGCCTCGCTGCTGTCGCTGGCGTGGCTGGCGGTGGTGTTGCGCTGGGGCTGAGCGAGCGGCCCTGTGGGATAACTGAAACGGGAGATCACAATGTTCGACAACAAACACAACAGGCGACATTTGACCCTGGCCGCGTTGCTGGTACTGGCCAGCGTGCAAGGCACAGCCTGGGCCGACCAGTACGAAGAGGCGGCAAAGAAATGGATCGGCAGCGAGTTCAAGCCTTCGACCCTTACCCCCGAACAGCAGTTGGCCGAATTGCAGTGGTTCATCAAGGCAGCCAAGCCGTTTCGCGGGATGAAGATCAACGTTGTGTCGGAAACCATCACCACCCATGAATACGAATCCAAGGTGCTGGCCAAGGCTTTCAGTGAGATCACCGGCATCCAGCTGACCCACGACCTGCTGCAGGAAGGCGACGTGGTGGAAAAACTGCAGACGCAGATGCAGTCGGACAAGAACATCTATGACGGCTGGGTCAACGACTCCGACCTCATCGGTACGCATTTTCGCTACGGCAAAGTGGAATCGATCACCGACCTGATGGCCAACGAGGGCAAAGCCTATACTTCGCCGACCCTCGACCTGAAGGACTTCATCGGTATTTCCTTCACCACCGCGCCCGATGGCAAGGTCTACCAACTGCCCGACCAGCAGTTCGCCAACCTGTACTGGTTCCGCGCCGACTGGTTCGAACGGCCGGAGTTAAAGGCCAGGTTCAAAGAGAAGTACGGCTATGAACTGGGGGTGCCAGTGAACTGGTCGGCGTACGAGGACATTGCCAAGTTCTTCACCGAAGACGTCAAGGAGATCGACGGCAAGCGCGTCTACGGGCACATGGACTACGGAAAGAAAGACCCGTCACTGGGCTGGCGCTTCACCGATGCCTGGTTCTCGATGGCCGGCGGCGGCGACAAGGGCCTGCCCAATGGTTTGCCGGTCGATGAATGGGGCATTCGCGTGGAGGACTGCCATCCGGTGGGTTCCAGCGTGACCCGCGGCGGCGATACCAATGGGCCGGCCGCTGTCTATGCCACGCAGAAATACGTGGACTGGATGCGTGCCTACGCGCCCAAGGAAGCGCAGGGCATGACATTCTCCGAAGCCGGCCCTGTGCCGGCGCAAGGCAACATTGCCCAGCAGATATTCTGGTACACCGCGTTCACCGCCGACATGACGAAGCCCGGCTTGCCCGTTGTGAATGCCGACGGCACGCCGAAGTGGCGCATGGCGCCTTCACCGAAGGGGCCTTACTGGGAAGAGGGTATGAAACTCGGCTACCAGGACACTGGCTCGTGGACCTTCTTCAAGTCCACCCCCGAGAAGCAACGCTTGGCGGCGTGGCTGTACGCCCAGTTCGTCACCTCAAAGACCGTATCGCTGAAAAAGACCATCGTCGGCCTGACGCCGATTCGTGAGTCGGACATCAACTCCCAGGCCATGACCGAGTTGGCGCCCAAGCTCGGTGGGCTAGTGGAGTTCTATCGCAGCCCTGCACGGGTGCAGTGGACGCCGACCGGCACCAACGTACCGGACTACCCGCGGCTGGCACAGCTGTGGTGGAGCCATATCGCCGAAGTCGCCAGTGGCGAAAAGACCCCGCAGGAAGCCCTGGATGGGCTGGCCCGCGACCAGGACCGCATGATGGAGCGCCTGCAACGCTCCAATGCCCAGGCGACGTGTGCACCCAAGTTGAATCCGGAGAAGGACGCCCAGTACTGGTTCGACCAGCCGGGTGCGCCGAAAGCCAAGCTGGCCAACGAAAAGCCCATGGGCGAGACAGTCAGCTACAACGAACTGCTGAAGTCCTGGGAGGCGGCCAGGAAGTGATCGGCTGAACGCCGGGGTGGTTTCACCGACCGCGCGGGCCGTGCAACCGCTCGCTCGCGAAGAGTCCATTAGTCACGGGCAAAAAAAACGGCACCTGCAAAGGTGCCGTTTTCGCATCACGCGGTATTACTTGTGCAGCTCTTCTGCCGCATACAGCGTGTTCTCCAGCAGGCACGCCCGGGTCATCGGCCCGACGCCGCCCGGCACCGGTGTGATCCAGCCGGCGCGGGGCAGGGCAGTCTCGTAGACCACGTCGCCGACCAGCTTGCCGTCTTCCTGGCGGTTGATGCCCACGTCGATGACGATGGCGCCTTCCTTGACCCACTCACCCTTGACCAGGCCCGGCTTGCCGGCAGCCACGACCACCAGGTCGGCACGCCCGACGTGGCCGGCCAGGTCCTTGGTGAAGCGGTGGCAGACGGTCACGGTGCAGCCGGCCAGCAGCAGTTCCATGGCCATCGGGCGGCCAACGATGTTGGACGCGCCGACGATCACCGCGTTCATGCCGTACAGGTCCTGGCCGGTGCTTTCCAGCAGGGTCATGATGCCTTTCGGTGTGCACGGGCGCAGCAGTGGAATACGCTGGGCCAGGCGGCCGATGTTGTACGGATGGAAGCCGTCCACATCCTTGTCCGGGCGAATGCGCTCGAGCAGCAAAGAGGCGTCCAGGTGTGCCGGCAGCGGCAGTTGCAGCAGGATGCCGTCGACGGCCGGGTCGTCATTGAGACGGTCGATCAGCTCGGTCAGGGCTTGTTGCGTGGTCTCGCTGGGCAGGTCGAAAGCCTGCGAAATGAAGCCGACCTCTTCGCAGTCCTTGCGCTTGTGCGAGACATAGACTTGGGAGGCGGGGTCGGTGCCGACCAGGATCACTGCCAGGCCCGGCGTACGCAGGCCTTGCTGGCGACGCTCCACGACACGTTGAGCGATCTGCTGGCGCAGGCTGGCGGCGATAGCCTTGCCATCGATTAGGTGTGCAGTCATAGACGCGTGATTAACCATCGAGAAGGAACAATAAAGAACGTGCATTCTCGCACGACATGGGCCAAGGGCAAAGGCGGGTGGTCGGGCAAATCCTCTAACCCCTTAAATAATTTAAATTTTTTCGAAAAAGGTGTTGACGACTTTCGGGGTCGACTATAAGATTCGCCGCACTTGTCGGGCACAGCCTAGCACTGGTTGGCTAAGTCGGGCAGAATGAGTGGTTTAACAGTTCCTTGTTAGCGTCTCGTTCGGTTAGGCTTCAAGCTTAAGCGCCCGTAGCTCAGCTGGATAGAGCATCCGCCTTCTAAGCGGATGGTCGCAGGTTCGAGTCCTGCCGGGTGCGCCATTAGGCAGCTTTGGCAAGCAAGTAGGCTGTAATGCAATATGGTGGGCGTAGCTCAGTTGGTAGAGCGCTGGATTGTGATTCCAGTTGTCGTGGGTTCGATTCCCATCGTCCACCCCATATTTTTCAAGGGCGCCTCGATAGCATCTGGCGCCTTTGTTTTAAGCGTTACGCGGACGTGGTGAAATTGGTAGACACACTGGATTTAGGTTCCAGCGGCGCAAGCTGTAAGAGTTCGAGTCTCTTCGTCCGCACCATGCTTCTGTAAGGTTGTACCGCAAGACCGCAATATGGTGGGCGTAGCTCAGTTGGTAGAGCGCTGGATTGTGATTCCAGTTGTCGTGGGTTCGATTCCCATCGTCCACCCCATATTCCTGAAAGGCGCCTTGATCGTGAGATCGGGCGCCTTTTTGTTTTGGGTCTGCGTAGCGGTGATGAGCCGCGCCCCAGCCAAAACACCTCCTGCCCCTTGTAATCCACTGGTGGCACCCCAATAAAAGCTGTTAGATTTCAGCCGGTTGAAACACCGGCCCGTTTGGCCGGCAAAGGACACCACGATGATTGCAAAAGAAGCCCGTCAGGCCCTGGCGCTGCAGCGCTTTGCCGAAGCCAATCCGCAGTTGCTCGAGGAGATCCGCGAGCTGGATGCGCGTGAGCAGGCCCAGCAAGTCGAGTGGGCGTTCGAGGATGCCGCCGAGGAGCAGGGTATTGAGCCTTGGGAGCTGGCGCTGCAATTGATTGCCGAGTCCCCGGAGCAGCTGCAGGCCATGCGCCTGGAAACGCACCGTGAAGTGGCCGAGGCGTTGGGGCTGGAATGGGAGGAATACTGCCAGTTCAACGACATTGATCCTCAATAAAGGAGGCAAATGCGTTGCGGGTAGTTGTTTGACAAAGTATTTCGGCTGCAGGCCGCCCCCGGCGCCGCGCAGCCCCTGTTGGAAGCAGGCCTGGCGCTGTGCCGTGCGGGCCTTGAAAGTTAATCGACCGGCGTTGTTTTCAGTCGTCCCGTGTGGGGTGACTTCTGCTGCGTGACTCACTAGAATGTTTGCCCTTGATTCTGGAGTCGGGCTAACGCCGGCTAACGTCTGTGCAACGAGGAATATCCATGCAAGTTTCTGTTGAAAACACTTCCGCTCTCGAGCGCCGCATGACCATCGCCGTTCCGGCCGAGCGCGTCGAGAACGAAGTCAACAAGCGTCTGCAGCAGACTGCCAAGCGCGCCAAGATTGCGGGCTTCCGTCCTGGTAAAGTACCGATGACCGTGATCCGTCAGCGTTTCGAGGCGGACGCCCGTCAAGAGGCTTTCGGTGACCTGGTCCAGGCCTCCTTCTACGAAGCCATCGTCGAGCAGAAGCTGAACCCGGCTGGCGCCCCGGCTGTAGAGCCCAAGTCCTTCGAAAAGGGCAAGGATCTGGAGTTCGTCGCCATCTTCGAAGTGTTCCCTGAGTTCACTGTTGCGGGCCTCGAGTCGATCAAGGTCGAGCGCCTGAGCGCCGAAGTGGCTGACAGTGACCTGGACAACATGCTGGAAGTGCTGCGCAAGCAGAACACCCGCTTCGAGGCCGTCGAGCGCGCTGCGCAGAACGACGACCAGGTCAACATCGACTTCGTCGGCAAGGTCGACGGTGAAGCGTTTGCCGGTGGTTCGGCCAAGGGCACCCTGCTGGTGCTGGGCTCCGGCCGCATGATCCCGGGCTTCGAAGAAGGTCTGGTAGGCGCCAAAGCTGGCGAAGAGCGCGTTGTCAACGTGACCTTCCCAGAGGACTACCAGAACCTGGACCTGGCTGGCAAAGCCGCTGAGTTCACCATCACCGTCAACAGCGTTTCGGCACCTGTACTGCCAGAACTGAACGAAGAGTTCTTCGCCCAGTTCGGCATCAAGGAATCGACGCTGGAAGGCTTCCGCGCCGAAGTTCGCAAGAACATGGAGCGTGAGCTGCGTCAGGCGATCAAGACCAAGGTCAAGAACCAGGTCATGGACGGTCTGCTGGCCGCCAACCCGATCGAAGTGCCAAAAGCCCTGCTGGAAAACGAAGTCAACCGTCTGCGCGTGCAGGCTGTTCAGCAGTTTGGTGGCAACATCAAGCCTGAGCAGCTGCCAGTCGAGCTGTTCGAAGAGCAAGCCAAGCGCCGCGTCGTGCTGGGCCTGATCGTGGCCGAAGTGGTCAAGCAGTTCGAGCTGAAGCCGGACGACGCCAAGGTTCGCGAGATGATCGAAGAAATGGCGTCGGCTTATCAGGAGCCTGAGCAGGTCATCGCCTGGTACTACAAGAACGACCAGCAACTGAACGAAGTGCGTTCGGTTGTGCTGGAAGAACAAGTTGTAGATACTGTTCTGCAGAAAGCGACTGTGACCGACAAGTCGGTCTCGTACGAAGAAGCCGTTAAACCAGCCGAGGCTCCTGCCGCTGCTGAGTAACGGGCTTCTCTCGTAGGAAACCTCCACAAGCCAGCCTTCGAGCTGGCTTGTGCGTATTCAAGCCATGACTATTTGGGAGTGAGCGCAGGACATGTCCCGCAATTCTTATATTCAGCAGAGCTCTGACATCCAGGCCGCAGGCGGCCTGGTCCCGATGGTTATCGAGCAGTCCGCCCGTGGCGAACGCGCTTACGACATCTACTCGCGCCTGTTGAAGGAGCGTGTGATTTTCCTGGTTGGCCCGGTAGAGGACTACATGGCCAACCTCGTCGTTGCGCAACTGCTGTTCCTTGAGGCGGAAAACCCGGACAAGGATATCCATCTGTACATCAACTCGCCGGGCGGTTCCGTCACCGCCGGCATGTCGATCTACGACACCATGCAGTTCATCAAGCCGGACGTTTCGACCATCTGCATCGGCCAGGCCTGCAGCATGGGTGCCTTCCTGCTGGCGGCAGGTGCCAAGGGCAAGCGTCATTGCCTGCCTAACTCGCGCGTGATGATCCACCAGCCGCTGGGCGGCTTCCAGGGTCAGGCCACCGATATCGAGATCCACGCCCAGGAAATTCTCAATATCAAGGCTCGTCTGAACGAGCTGCTGGCCTATCACACCGGCCAGGACCTCGAGACCATCAAGCGTGACACCGAGCGTGACAACTTCATGAGCGCCTCGCGCGCAGCCGAGTACGGCCTGATCGACTCGGTCTACGACAAGCGGCAACTGGCCTCCTGAACCGGGGGGCAGAGCAGGTGGGCGTCGAAAGCGCCTACCTGCGGACTTGAAAAAGCCCGCAATTGCCTTCATCTTGTGTTGCAAGCCTACCGGATTGGATCGATCGAATGACTGACACCCGTAACGGCGAGGACAGCGGCAAATTGCTTTATTGCTCCTTCTGCGGCAAAAGCCAGCACGAAGTGCGCAAACTGATTGCCGGGCCCTCGGTATTTATCTGCGACGAGTGCGTCGACCTGTGCAACGACATCATCCGAGAGGAGGTGCAGGAAGCCCAGGCCGAGAGCAGCGCGCACAAATTGCCTTCGCCGAAAGAAATCAGCGGCATCCTTGACCAGTACGTCATTGGTCAGGAGCGCGCAAAGAAGGTGCTGGCCGTAGCGGTGTACAACCACTACAAGCGCCTGAACCAGCGTGACAAGAAGGGTGACGAAGTCGAACTGGGCAAGAGCAACATCCTGCTTATCGGGCCGACCGGCTCGGGCAAGACCCTGCTCGCCGAAACCCTGGCACGCCTGTTGAACGTACCGTTCACCATTGCTGACGCCACCACCCTGACCGAAGCCGGTTATGTGGGTGAGGACGTCGAGAACATCATCCAGAAGCTGTTGCAGAAGTGCGACTACGACGTGGAAAAGGCCCAGATGGGCATTGTCTACATCGACGAAATTGACAAGATTTCGCGCAAGTCCGACAACCCGTCCATTACCCGTGATGTTTCCGGTGAGGGCGTGCAGCAGGCGCTGCTGAAACTGATCGAGGGCACCGTGGCCTCGGTTCCGCCGCAGGGCGGCCGCAAGCACCCGCAACAGGAATTCCTGCAGGTTGATACCCGCAACATCCTGTTCATCTGCGGTGGTGCGTTCTCGGGCCTGGAAAAGGTCATCCAGAACCGTTCCACCAAAGGTGGCATCGGTTTTGGTGCCGAAGTGCGCAGCAAGGAAGAGGGCAAGAAGGTTGGCGAGTCCCTGCGTGAGGTCGAGCCGGACGATCTGGTCAAGTTTGGCCTGATTCCGGAATTCGTCGGCCGTCTGCCGGTACTGGCTACCCTTGACGAGCTGGATGAGGCTGCGTTGATGCAGATCCTCACCGAGCCGAAGAATGCCCTGACCAAGCAGTATGCCAAGCTGTTCGAGATGGAAAGCGTCGACCTCGAGTTCCGCAGCGATGCGCTCAAGGCCGTTGCACGCAAGGCCCTGGAGCGCAAGACTGGCGCTCGTGGCCTGCGCTCGATCCTCGAAGGCGTGCTGCTCGATACCATGTATGAGATTCCTTCGAAAAAGGATGTCAGCAAGGTGGTTATCGACGAGAGCGTCATCGAGGGCACCTCGCAGCCGCTGATGATCTACGAAAACAGCGAACCGCAAGCCAAGGCCGCGCCAGACGCCTGATTCAGGCAATGGCCGGTTCTCGGTTGCAAGCAAGAGGGGGCCTACGGGCCCCTTTCTGCTTTTCCTGTACAAGCGCTTGTAATTTCCCAAGCGTGCCCCCACATTAGGTCCAAGCATCATTTCCACCGGTTTCCGGCCATAAGGCCGCTGTAGAGGCGAAATCATGAAGACCACCCTCGACTTGCCTCTTTTGCCATTGCGCGATGTCGTTGTTTACCCGCACATGGTTATCCCGCTGTTCGTGGGGCGCGAAAAGTCCATCGAAGCCCTCGAGGCGGCGATGACGGGCGAAAAGCAGATCCTTCTGCTGGCCCAGAAGAATCCAGCCGACGACGATCCGGGCGAGGACGCCCTGTACCGCGTCGGTACCGTTGCCACCGTGCTGCAACTGCTGAAGCTGCCTGATGGCACCGTCAAGGTGCTGGTCGAAGGCGAGCAGCGTGGTGCGGTCGAGCGCTTCTCCGAAGTTGATGGGCACATCCGTGCCGAAGTCTCCCTGATCGACGAAACCGACACTGCCGAGCGCGAGTCGGAAGTGTTCGTGCGCACGCTGCTGTCGCAGTTCGAACAGTACGTTCAGCTGGGCAAGAAGGTGCCTGCCGAAGTGCTTTCTTCGCTGAACAGCATCGACGAGCCAGGGCGCCTGGTCGACACCATGGCCGCGCACATGGCCCTGAAGATCGAGCAGAAGCAGGAAATTCTTGAAATCGTCGACTTGACTACCCGTGTCGAGCACGTGCTGGCACTGCTGGATGCCGAAATCGACCTCCTGCAGGTCGAAAAGCGCATTCGCGGCCGGGTCAAGAAGCAGATGGAGCGCAGCCAGCGCGAGTACTACCTGAATGAGCAGATGAAGGCCATTCAGAAAGAACTTGGCGATGGTGACGAAGGCCACAATGAAGTCGAAGAGCTGAAAAAGCGCATCGAAGCCGCAGGTCTCCCTAAGGATGCCTTGGCCAAGGCTCAGGCGGAGCTGAACAAGCTCAAGCAAATGTCTCCGATGTCGGCCGAAGCTACCGTGGTGCGCTCGTACCTCGACTGGTTGGTGCAGGTGCCGTGGAAGGCTCAGAGCAAGGTGCGTCTGGACCTGGCCAAGGCCGAGGAAATCCTCGATGCCGACCACTATGGCCTGGAAGAGGTCAAGGAACGCATCCTCGAGTACCTTGCCGTGCAGAAGCGCGTCAAGAAGATCCGCGGTCCGGTGCTGTGCCTGGTCGGGCCACCCGGCGTCGGCAAGACCTCGCTGGCCGAGTCGATCGCTGCCGCCACCAACCGCAAGTTCGTGCGCATGGCCCTGGGTGGCGTGCGTGACGAGGCCGAGATCCGTGGCCACCGCCGTACCTACATCGGCTCCATGCCGGGTCGCCTGATCCAGAAGATGACCAAGGTGGGTGTGCGCAACCCGTTGTTCCTGCTCGACGAAATCGACAAGATGGGCAGCGACATGCGCGGCGACCCAGCCTCGGCACTGCTGGAAGTGCTCGACCCTGAGCAGAACCACAACTTCAACGACCACTACCTGGAGGTCGACTACGACCTCTCGGACGTGATGTTCCTGTGCACCTCGAACTCGATGAACATCCCGCCGGCGCTGCTGGACCGGATGGAAGTCATCCGTCTGCCTGGCTACACCGAGGACGAAAAGATCAACATCGCGGTCAAGTACCTGGTGCCCAAGCAGGTCAAGGCCAACGGCTTGAAGAAAGAAGAGCTGGAAGTCGACGTCTCGGCGATTCGCGACATCATCCGCTACTACACCCGTGAAGCCGGTGTGCGGGGTCTGGAGCGGCAAATTGCCAAGGTCTGCCGCAAGGTGGTCAAGGAACATACCGGGCAGAAGCAGGTCAAGGTCAAGGTGGCCAGCGAGCAGCTGGAGCACCTGCTGGGCGTGCGCAAGTTCCGCTATGGCCTGGCCGAGCAGCAGGACCAGATCGGCCAGGTAACCGGCCTGGCCTGGACCCAGGTGGGCGGCGAGTTGCTGACCATCGAGGCCGTGGTCATCCCCGGCAAGGGCCAGTTGATCAAGACCGGCTCGCTGGGCGATGTCATGGTCGAGTCGATTACCGCCGCGCAGACCGTGGTGCGCAGCCGCGCCCGCAGCCTGGGGATTGCCGCCGACTTCCACGAGAAGCATGACGTGCACATCCACATGCCTGAAGGCGCCACGCCGAAGGACGGCCCGAGTGCCGGTATCGGAATGTGCACCGCACTGGTGTCGGCGCTGACGCAGATTCCGGTACGTGCCGATGTGGCCATGACCGGCGAAATCACCTTGCGTGGCCAGGTATTGGCCATTGGCGGGCTGAAGGAAAAACTGCTGGCGGCACACCGTGGCGGGATCAAGACGGTGATCATTCCCGAGGAAAATGTTCGCGATCTCAAGGAGATTCCTGAAAATATCAAACAGGATCTTCAGATCAAACCGGTCAAATGGATTGACGAAGTCCTGCAAATTGCGCTGCAATACGCCCCGGAGCCCTTGCCAGATGTGGCTCCGGAGATTGTCGCGAAAGACGAGAAGCGCGACGGCGATGCTAAGGAAAGAATCAGCACGCATTAGTAGTTTTTGGCTGGGGGGCTTTCCTTGACAGTATTTTCGGCGCCTTGCTATAAAGCGGCACGTTATTGTCGCCATGCCTCCCAGCACACGTTTCATAAGCTTTTCATTACATACTTAGAAACAAACTCAATAGAGAAATAAGGGGACTTAGAGTGAACAAGTCGGAACTGATTGACGCTATCGCCGCATCTGCAGACATCCCGAAAGCTGTAGCCGGCCGTGCGCTGGACGCAGTCATCGAATCCGTCACCGGCGCCCTGAAGCAAGGTGACGATGTGGTACTGGTTGGCTTTGGTACCTTCTCGGTCAAGGAGCGCGCCGAGCGTACTGGCCGCAACCCGCAAACCGGCAAGGCAATCAAGATCGAAGCCGCCAAGGTTCCAGGTTTCAAGGCCGGCAAAGGCCTGAAAGACGCCGTCAACTAAGTCGTCTTTCAGCCGGACCCGGCCTGGCCTGGTCCGAGCACGGTGATGGCGGGGCGCAAACGTTCCCGCCTGACACGTTTGCTAAGAAAAGGCGCATCCTCGGATGCGCCTTTCTTTTATCAGGATTCTACCCACGCTCCGCGGTTGTCGACGCAGTGGTACAGCCGTTTCTGGGGGACGCATGCTGCAAAATATCAGGGACAATTCACAAGGTTGGATTGCCAAGACCATCATCGGCCTTATCGTCGTGTTGATGGCATTGACCGGTTTCGAAGCCATTTTCCAGGCCGCCACTCATAGCCAGGACGCCGCCAAGGTGAACGGCCAGACCATCAGCCAGAACGAACTGAGCCAGGCGGCCGACATGCAGCGCCGTCAACTGATGCAACAGTTGGGCAAGGATTTCGACCCGGCGCTGCTGGATGACAAGTTGCTGCGTGAGGAGGCACTCAAGGGGCTGATCAGCCGCAAGCTGCTGCTGCAAGGTGCTGAGGATGCCAAGTTCGCATTCTCCGAGGCCGCGCTGGATCAGGTGATCCTGCAGACCCCTGAGTTCCAGGTGGACGGCAAGTTCAGCGCTGAGCGTTTCGACCAGGTGATCCGCCAGATGGGCTACGGTCGCATGCAGTTCCGCGAGATGCTCGGCGAGGAAATGCTCATCGGCCAACTGCGCACCGGCCTGGCCGGCAGCAGCTTCGTCACCGATCAACAGGTCGATGCCTTCGCTCGCCTGGAGAAGCAGACCCGCGACTTCGCCTCCCTGACGTTCAAGGCCGATCCGGCCGCAGTCCAGGTCAGCGACGAAGAGGTCAAGGCGCACTACGACCAGCACGCCAAGGAGTTCATGTCGCCTGACCAGGTAGTGATCGACTACATCGAGCTGAAGAAGTCGGCGTTCTTCGATCAGGTCAAAGTGACCGACGAAGAGCTCAAGGCCCAGTACGAGAAGGAAATCGCCAACCTGGCCGAGCAGCGCCATGCCGCGCACATCCTCATCGAGGTCAACGACAAGGTCACCGACGCCCAGGCCAAGGCCCGCGCCGAAGAGATCGAGCAGCGTCTGGCCAAGGGTGAGGACTTTGCCGCTTTGGCCAAGGAGTTCTCTCAGGACCCAGGCTCCGCCAACACCGGTGGTGACCTTGGCTTTGCCGGCCCGGGCGTATACGACCCGGCCTTCGAAGAGGCGCTGTACAAGCTGCAGGATGGGCAGGTATCTGCACCGGTGCGCACCGAGTTTGGCTACCATCTGATCAAGCTGCTGGGCGTCCAGGCGCCAGAGGTACCGAGCTTCGCCAGCCTGAAGGACAAACTGACCCGCGATCTGAAGATGCCGCTGGTCGAGCAGCGTTATGTCGACGCCAGCAAGCAACTGCAGGATGCTGCCTACGAGGCTTCCGACCTGGCCCAGCCGGCCCAGGACCTGAACCTCAAGGTGCACACCTCCGCCGCCTTCGGCCGCGAGGGCGGTGAAGGCATTACCGCCAACCGTGCGGTGGTGCAGGCTGCGTTCTCTGAAGAAGTGCTGGATGAGGGTGCCAACAGCACCGCCATCGAGCTCGACCCTGAGACCACCGTGGTGCTGCGCGTCAAGGAACACCGCAAGCCAGAGCAACTGCCGCTGGACGCTGTGGCCAAGAATATCAGGGAGCACCTGGCCAAAGAGAAGGCGACTGCCGAACTCGAGGCCAAGGCAGACAAGCTGATTGCCGGCCTGCGTGACGGTTCCATCGCAGCAGGCAGCGTGCACGAAGGCCAAGGCTGGAAAGCCTATGAAGCCGTCACCCGTGGTGAGGACGGTATTGACCCGGCCGAACTGCAGGCACTGTTCCGTCTGGGCAAGCCGCAAGCCAAGGACAAGCCAGTGTATGGCAGCGTCGTGCTGCGTGACGGTAGCCTGGTGGTGTTGCAGCTCAAGGGCGTGAACGAAGGCGCTGCCGCCACCGACGAAGAGAAGCAGCAGATTCGCCGCTACCTCGCGTCACGTGCTGGCCAGCAGGACTTTGCCGCTTACCGCAAGCAGCTGGAAGCCAATGCAGACATCACCCGTTACTAAGGTGTTCGCTGCATGAAGAAACAGGCCGCCTCGTGCGGCCTGTTTCGTTTTCGCCAGCCGCGAGCACGGTCATTGTCGAAGGTCACAGCGCCTTCAGGGGTGGCGCCAACCAGGTGCTACCGCTTCACCCCTTCATAACTGTCCAGCGTATCGCGTGCAATCTCTCGCCCCAGGGCGATGAGCTCCGGCGCCTTGTAGAACTCGAAAAACCGGCACACCCGCTTGGGCACGTTGATCAGCACATCCGGTGGATAGCCGGCAATCTTGTACTGGGCCAGTGAAGTCTGCATGACCTCGAAGCTCTGGTTGATCAAGTCCAGGAGTGAGGCCGGCCCCACGTTGTCGATGATGAAAGAACCGGTGGCAGACTTCGGCGCGCCCTCGCGCTCCGGGGCCGCTGCCGGTTGCTGGCTTTCCGGGTCGGCGCTGTCGGCAAGCCACGGGCTTGGCGGTGCCAGCCCCTCGGCGACGATCTCCTTTTCGATGCGGATCAGCTCTTCCGCCGGTTTGCGCCGGAATGGCAAGCGTGAACCCAGCGAGCTCAACAAGGCGTCAAAGCGCATCTTGAACGCCGCCGGGCGCTCGATCACCGGCAACTGGTACTGCTTCTGGTTGGTGGCGTTTAGGTTTACCGCGATGATCAGGTCGCAATGGCTGGACACCACCGGCACGATTGGCAGCGGGTTGAGGATGCCACCGTCGACCAGCATGCGGTTGCCTTGCATCACCGGCGTGAACAGGCTGGGAATGGCCGCCGAGGCGCGCATGGCCTGATGCAGGCAACCTTCCTGGAACCAGATTTCCTGCTGGTTGGTAAGGTCGGCGGCCACTGCGGTGTAGGGTATGCGCAGTTGCTCGATGTTTATCTCGCCGACGATCTTGCGGATCTGCCCGAACACCTTGTCGCCGCGAATCGCACCGAGGCGAAAGCTGACGTCGACCAGGCGCAGCACATCGAGGTAGTCGAGGCTTTCGATCCAGTTGCGATAGTCGTCGAGCTTGCCGGCGGCATAGATACCGCCAATCACCGCGCCCATGGAACACCCCGCGACGCAGGCTATGTCGTAGCCGCGGCGCTCGATTTCCTCGATCACGCCGATGTGCGCATACCCTCGGGCTCCGCCCGATCCCAGTACCAGTGCCACACGTTTACTCATGAACATTCCCCGGCCAGTGCCATCATGGTCCTACAATGCACCCATCGCTGCCTGTGCTTCAATGTAGATCGTGCTGAGCTACTGTAATAAAACTGGCCAGGCAAAGCCGGCTGGGCATGGCACTTTCCAGCTGTCGGAGCGTCGAACAGCCACCGTTTTTCCATAGAGGTATTACTGATGAAAGCCTGGATTTGCCTTCCACTGATTGCCCTGGCCCTTGCTGGCTGCGCGGGCAAGACGGCCTACCGTGACAGCTGCGCGACCCAGCTGGATGCCGCCTGGAAGGAGCTGGACCTGGCCAAGGCCGAAGGCTTCGCCGGTGCCGTAAGTTATTCCAAGGCCTTGTCATTGCTGACCGGGGCCAAGACCCAGCAGCAGTTCGAAGGCTACGAAAGCTGTACCCGCAAAGCCGAAAAGGCGCGGTTCTACATTCGTGAATCTCGCGCCGGGCGCTGAACAGGGAGCATCGTATGTCTGCCATGCTCGACCATGTCGTTGCCCAGATACTGACCTTGCAGGTGCGCTTGCTGGCCTGTCGTGAACGCCTGGCTGCCAATACCGACAGTGAGGCCTTGCACGACTTGCGTACCACCTTGCGGCGCCTGCGCAGTCTGCTGAGGCCGCTGCGTGGGCTGCCTGGCGTGGAACAGCTGGAGGATGCTGCACGTTCGCTGGGGACCCTTACCACGCCGCTGCGTGATCGCGAGGTGCTGGCGGCCGAGCTGATCGGGCGCGGTCACACAGCAGCCGGGCAGCGGCGTCTGGAGGGGCGTGACAGGACCTTCGCCAGTGTCGCTGCCAGCCCACAGCTGGCCAGGGTATTGGCGATTCTCGACGCCTTTCCATTGTTCCTGCGGGCGGCGGGCCGGGAGGGGCTGGTCAAGTCGCTAAGCAAACGTATAGACAAGCGCTTGGTCAAGCAGTGGCGCAAGTTGCACAAAGCGTTGCAGGACCCTGCTCACGATCGCCACCGCCTGCGTTTGCTGATCAAGCGTGCACGCTATGGCGATGAGGCCTACCCGCAACTCGATCACGCTGGGAAGAAACTGCAACGTCTGCTGAAAAAGGCACAGGGCAGCCTGGGTGATTGGCACGACCGCCTGCAATGGCTGCTGCAAGCGCGCGACCATGCCGACCTGCTCCCCTGCAAGGCTGATTGGGAGCAGGAGCTGCATGGGGCGGAGCGCCAGTCGGATGTGACGCTGGACGCCCTGCAAGAGGCGCTGGCGCGGCGTTATCACGGAAAATGACCGATATGCGGGCTGATTGCCCGGCGTTTGCTGGCTAGGATGAGCGGACCTTTTTCTTTGCAGGCAGGAGCCGGCCAATGACTTTCAACCAACTGCTCGACGCCGTGCGGGCCAACCCGGATTCCGTCAGCATTCCGCCCAGCTGGGCCCAGGGGCGTGCTGCCTTTGGCGGGCTGATGGCGGCCATGGTCTATGAAACCATGCGCCTCAAGATCAGCGACAACCGCCCGGTACGCTCATTGGCCATTAGCTTCGTGGCACCCGCGGCGGCGGATGTGCCCATCCGCTTCGAGGTGGAGGTTTTGCGCGAAGGCAAGGCGGTTAGCACGTTGCTGGGCCGCGCTGTTCAGGATGGCCAGGTGGTGACTTTGGTGCAGGGCAATTTCGGTGCGGGCCGCCCTTCGGTGGTCGAAGTGCCGGCGTTACCGGCCATCGATATGCCTGCGCTCGATGAGGCGGCCCCGGAGTTGCCCTACATCAAAGGCGTTACCCCGGAGTTCATGCGGCACGTGGCCCTGCGCTGGGCAGTAGGTGGGCTGCCGTTCAGTGGCAATCAGTCGCGCAAGATGGGCGGCTGGGTGCGCTTGCGGGATGTGGTGGAAGAACAGGTGAACGAGGCGCACCTGTTGGCGTTGGTCGATGCCTGGCCGCCCAGCCTCATGCCGTTTCTCAAGCAGCCCGCTGCGGGCAGTACGTTGACCTGGACCATCGAGTTCATCCAGCCAACGGCGAAGCTGTCGACCCTGGATTGGTGCCAGTACTGTGTGGAGACCGAGCATGCGCGGGATGGCTATGGGCATGCTGCTGCGGCGTTGTGGACGGCGCAGGGCGAGTTGTTGGCGTTGAGCCGGCAGACCGTCACCGTTTTTGCCTGACCCTTGCAAGGCTGCTCACAAGCAGCGCTCCGGCAGCTGGCTCAGTGCCGGTGCTTGTGCCGCTCCCGCCAGGCCCTCCACCAGGCCCCGCTCACCACAAAGCGCGGAAAGGTGATGAACTGCTCGGTCAGTAAGCGCTGCACGGCATCCTGGCGGTTGGCGAACGGTTCGGGCTGCTGGGCTTCAAGGCGGTGGCCTTGGCGCTGCAGGCCCAACGCTGCGACCAAGGCAATCACACCCACCGCGATCTGGCCGAGGTCGAAACCAAACAGACCGGACAGCACCAGCAGTGTCCCCAGAATGAACAACGGCACAGCGATCAGGTGCAACACCAGGTTGGCCGGGTGGCGGTGATTGTGGTGGTAGCCGCGCCATTGCCAGGCGGGAAGATTGGGCAGGCGTTTGCTCATGGGGATTTCCTCTCGGTCATGCCCAAAGCTTAGTGCGGCCCCCAAGCGGGGGCCAATCGAACCTGGCTATGGTGACTATAGCTTGAGCTGGCCAATGGCCTTGTTCAGTTCGCCGGCCAGGGTCGCCAGTTCGCTGCTGGTGGTCGCCGAACCGACCGTCTGCTGCACGGTCCGCTCGGTGACATCGCGGATGCTGACCACCGCGCGGTTCATTTCCTCGGCTACCTGGCTTTGCTGCTCGGCCGCTACAGCGATCTGGGTATTGCTTTCGCGCATCTGCGCCACGGCACCGGTAATTTCCGCCAGCGCCTCACCGGCTTCCTGCGCCTGACGTACGCAGTCGTCGGCCTTGTACGAACTTTCCTGCATGAACTCCACCGCGTCGCGGGTGCCCGACTGCAGGGCCGAAACCATGGTGGTGATTTCATCCGTGGAGGTTTGCACGCGTTTGGCCAGGTTGCGCACTTCATCGGCGACCACGGCAAAGCCGCGGCCCAGGTCGCCGGCGCGCGCGGCTTCGATGGCAGCATTAAGCGCCAGCAAGTTGGTCTGTTCGGCAATACTGTGGATCACACTGACTACACCGTTGATCTTCTGGCTGTCCTCGGCTAGCTGTCGAATCATCTCGGCAGTTTGTTGCACGCCGCTGGAAAGCCCGGAAATCGAATCCTGCACTCGGCTGACCACCGCTTGGCCGCTGCCGGCCAAGGTGTCGGCGGTTTGTGACAAATCGCGGGTGGCACCGGCGTGCTGGGCAATGTGGTGCACGGTCGCCGACATTTCGTTGATGGCAGTGGCGGCCTGGTCGGTTTCACTCTGCTGGCCGAGCATGCCATGGCGTACGTCGCTCATGCTGGCGGCCAGGCGTGCAGCGCCCGAGTCCAGCTGTGCTGCGCTGTGGGCGACGGTGCTGACCACGCGGTGATAGGTGGACTGCATGGCGTTGAAGGCCCCGGCCATCTGGCCGACCTCGTCGCCACTGGCGAGCGGTACGCGGGCCGACAGGTCGCCGGTTTTTTCCACGTGCAGCATCACGTCCTTGAGGGTGTTGAGCTGGCTGAGCAGGAAGCGGATCAGCAGTTGCGAGGCGCCGAGCATGGCCAGCATCAGGATCAGCACACACACCGCGTAATTGCTGAAGCGATCGAAGAAGACCTGGCGCAGGCTGGGTGACTGGGCCAGCACAGCCAACTGCTGGTCGCCATTGCGCAATACCTGTGCGCCACGCAGCGGGTTTTCACCGAGGATCCAGGCGCTCGGCAATGCTACCCAGCCTTGGGCGTTGCGCAGGGCATCGAGCGCCTCCCCGGCGTAGGTTGGCGTTTGCCCGGTTGACCAACTGATGACGTTGGCCGGGCGTGGCAGTGCTTGCCCGGCTGGCCAGGCGGCCAGCAACTGGGCTTGTGCGACCGCCAGGCCCTGAGCCGCCTCGGCACGTGCGCGTTGCTCCAGGTGCACGGCGTACAGCACCAGCAGCAAGGTGGTGACAAAGGCCACTGCGTTGACGGCCCAGAATTTGTACTTCAGGGAAACATTGCTAAGCCAGGCACCCATGGGCAGGTCTTCTCTGAGTTGAGCGGAAACAATATTGGCAAGGTGCCATCATTGTGCCCACATCCACCTGGACATGTGTTGATGCATATCAACTGTGTTCACCCGCCCCGCAACAACACGCGAGACTCAGGGGAGCTGGAAAAAATCGCGCGCCGTTGCCGTGGTATGCGCCGCCGTGTGCTCGGCTGATTCACCGCGATGCAAGGCCACCTCGCGCAGTACCTCCGGCAAGAACGCCGGCTCGTTGCGCCCGCTCTTGGGCTTGGGCCGCAAGCTGCGCGGCAGCAGGTAGGGCGCGTCGCTTTCCAGCATCAGCCGGCCTTCAGGGATGTTGCCCACCAGCGGGTGCAGGTGAGTGCCGCGGCGTTCGTCGCAGATCCAGCCGGTAATGCCGATGTGCAGGTCCAGGTCCAGGTAGGCGAACAGCGCCTCGCGCTCACCGGTGAAGCAGTGCACCACCGCGCCGGTCAGGTGGTCGCGGTAGTCCTTGAGAATCGCCAGCAAGCGCTCGCTGGCATCGCGCTCGTGCAGGAACACTGGCAGGCGCAGCTGCGCAGCCAGTGTCAGCTGGGCTTCCAGGGCTTTTTCCTGCAGCGGGCGAGGGGAAAAGTCGCGGTTGAAATCCAGGCCGCATTCGCCTACCGCGCGTACGCGCGGTTCGCTCAGCAACAGTCGCAGCTGGCGCTCGCTGTCGGCATCCCAGGCCTTGGCATCATGAGGGTGCACGCCGGCCGTGGCGAACAGGTGCGCGCCGCTGGCATCCAGTTGTTGGCACAGCTCCAGCGCTTGTTCGCTGACCGCCAGGCTGGTGCCTGTCAGCAGCATTTGCGTAACGCCGGCCTCCAGTGCGCGCTCGACGATTGCGGCCTGTTGGTCGTGGAAACTGCTGTTGGTCAGGTTGACGCCGATATCGATCAGTTGCATGGTGCTATCTCGTGCCGCGGGGCGGCCAGCATAGCAAAAACCGCGTTTTTCTGAAAAAACCAAGAACTTCATGCTGTTGCCGTGGTCTTTTACCGTCGTTTATCACTTGGCGGTGCAACCCATGGATGCCGCTCACCGACCACGGACACGTTTTCGCATGCAGCGATGCTGGCTCATTTTTCTGCTGACGCTGGGGTTGGCCTTTGCCGGTCCCGCCCAGGCGCGCTCGCCGGGGCCGCAGCAAAACATACCGCCTGCCAAGGTGCGTGACCTGGCGCAGATTCGCACCAGCAAAGTACTGCGAGTGCTGGTCAACCAGAGCCGCAACAGCTCTGGTGAGGTCAAGGGCGAGCCAGTCGGCATCGAGTATTATCGCCTGCGTGCCCTGGAGCATTTCCTCAATGCTCGTACCGCCGACGACCAGCAGATCCAGCTAAAGCTCATCCCGCGGGCCAAGGAACAGTTGCTGGGCGCCCTGGCCCGCGGTGAGGGTGACCTGGCCGCGCCAGGCGAGCTGCTTGACCCCACTACGGTGAGCGGTGTCCGCGGCAGTGCGCCGATACTCGACCAGGTGCCGCTGATGCTGGTCGGGCGCAAAGGCGAGCGAAGTTTCAGCAAGATCGAACAGCTGTCAGGGCGTACCGTGGCCCTGACCAGTGCCAGTGCCGCCGGGCCGCTGATCCAGCAGGTCAACCAGCAACTGGCACTGCGCAAGCGGCCGCCGATCAAAGTGGAGTGGGTCGATTCGACGCTGGCGGTGGAGGATGTGCTGGAGATGGTACAGGCAGGCATCTACCACCTGACCGTGGTCGAGCAGCCCATTGCCCGGCGTTGGGCCCGGGTTATGCCGCGCCTGCGCCTGGACAGCCGGGTGCGCCTGGGGGCGCCGCAAGCCATGCGCTGGTATGTAGGGCGTGAAGCGCCGCAATTGCTGGCCGCAGTCGATCACTTTCTGCAAGGTTACCGCGCGCCAGATAACCAGGATGCCGCATTCGAGCGCATCTACCGCCGCCAGTACCGGGTACACAACCCGTTGGCCAGCAAGGACCGCCAGCGCTTGGCATCGGTGCGGGCGGTGTTGCAGAAGCATGGCCAGGCGCAACAGATCGACTGGCTCAACCTGGCTGCATTGGCCTTCAAGGAGTCGACGCTCAACCCGGCTGCACGCGGTACTGGCGGTGCCCATGGTCTGATGCAGATTACCCCTTCGGCGGCCCAGCGGGTGGGGGTGAGCAATACTGCGACGGTAGATGGCAATGTCCTGGCCAGTGCCCGTTACCTGGCGCTTATCCGGCGCAAGTTTTTTGCCAGTACCAAGATCAACGAGCGTGAGCGCATGGCCTTTGTGCTGGCAGCCTACAACCTCGGCCCCGAGCGGGTTCAGGCCATGCGTGCAGAGGCTCGACGGCGGGGGCTCAACGGCAACCAGTGGTTTTTCCAGACCGAACGCATCGCCATGGAGCAAGTGGGGATGGGACCGGTCAATTTCGTCAACAGCATCAACAAGTACTACCTGGCGTTCAACCGCGAACGCGCGGCACTGGAGCGTGTAGCGAAGCGTTAAGCATCGATTTTATCGATTGTTATGTTGGGTTTTTTGCGATTTTCATATCAAGAGAATTGATTATGATGGCGCCCATACCCACACAACTGCTTCACTTCAAGGACGCTTCGACATGAACAACACTACCCTCAACGCTCTGTTCTCTACACGTGCTGGCGCTGGCTTGAGCGTTATCCGCATCCTGGTCGGCATCATCTTCATGGCTCATGGTGCGCAAAAACTCTTCGGCCTGTTCGGTGGCTACGGCCTGGAAGGCACCGGCCAATGGATGGAAAGCATCGGCCTGGCGCCGGGTTACCTGATGGCCCTATTGTCCGGTAGTGCCGAATTCTTCGGCGGCCTGGCCTTGGTGGTCGGCCTGCTGGCTCGCCCGGCGGCCCTGGCGCTGACGGTGACCTTGATAGTGGCCATCGTTTCGGTGCACATCGGCAACGGCCTGTTCATGTCCAACAACGGCTATGAGTTCGCCCTGGCGCTGTTGGCCGGCACCGTTGCAGTCATGATCGAAGGCGCTGGCCGCTTCTCGCTCGACCGCCTGATCGCCCGGTAACCAGCTGCACGCTCTGAGCTACGAGACGCAGGCAAGCGCGGGCCAATACTCGGCTTGTTCTTGCTTGCGGCTTGTCGCTTGCAACTTGGGGCTCATCGCTCTAGCATACCGCCTGCGCCGATTTAAACAGCTACTTGCGGGGCGCAGGAAAGCCCCACCTCCGGGCCGTCCGAAATACCGCTAAAGCGCTGGTTCGGTGACGCCTCCCACCGCTGCCCAGCGGGATTCGCGAGGCGGAGAGAAGCTCCATGAGTTGCCCACGTACCAGTGTCTGTTTGAGCCCTTTGCCTGCCAACCAGGCGTCCCGCACACCGCGCATCCTGCTCGGCGGCCGGCATCAGCCCACCCTTTTGCGTCATCTTGAAGGCCTGTCACGGCGCAAGGGACAGGCGCGTGCCTTTCTGATCCAGTTCGCCGATAGCGACTGTCACCTCGCGCAGTATGGCAATGACCGTTTCGACCTGGCTGTGATCCAGGCGCCGGCACCGGACGAAGCCGCCGAAGTCATCGGCCATCTCACCCGCATCGCGCGTCAAGGCCTGATTACCCGCCGCTGAGGAATGCGCTATTGAGCACCAATATCATCACCACAGAAGGCCATGAGGCGCTGAAGAAAGAGCTGGACCACCTGTGGCGGGTGTATCGTCCGGAAATCACCCAAAAGGTTGCCTGGGCGGCTTCGTTGGGTGACCGCAGCGAGAACGCGGACTACCAGTACAACAAGAAGCTGCTGCGCGAAATCGACCGCAGGGTGCGATACCTGCGCAAGCGGCTTGAAGATGTGAAAGTGGTGGCGTACTCGCCCGAGCAGGAAGGCAAAGTGTTTTTCGGTGCCTGGGTTGAGATCGAGAACGACGAGGGCGAGACCATGAAGTTTCGCATTGTCGGCTACGACGAGATCTACGGGCGCAACGATTACATCTCGATCGATTCGCCCATGGCCCGTGCCTTGCTGAAGAAGGAGGAGGGTGATGAGGTGGTGGTGCATACACCTACCGGTGAAGCGACCTGGTATGTGAGCAGCATCCGTTACGGCCAGGGCGTCTCGACGGACTGACTGGCCCGTCTTGCGTCAGCTTGAGGCATGTGCTGTCCCGGCAGAAGCGCTGACAGCCAGGCCTCAAGCCTCGCGCAACACCGCCAGCGGGCTGGCATTCAACGCCCGCCGTGTTCCCAGCACCCCAGCACCACCCACCAGCAGTGCCCCCGTCAGCGGCAACACCAGCAGCCACGGGTGGGGGGTCCACTGCAAATCGAAGGCATAGCGGTACAGCACCCAGGTAATCAGTTCGCAGCCCACGGCCGCCAATAGCCCGCTGGCCGCACCCAGCAGGCCGAACTCGATTCGCCGGGCCTTGACCAGCAACGGCCGCGCCGCGCCCAGTGCGCGCAACAGTGCGCCTTGGCGAATACGCTCGTCCAGCGTGGCCTGCAAGCCGGCGAACAGCACTGCCAGCCCGGCGGCCAGCACGAACAGCAACACATACTCCACCGCCAGGGTTACCTGGGCGAGAATGCTGCGCAGCTGGTCGAGCAAGGCATCCACCTGCAGGATGGTCACCGCCGGAAACGCCCGTGACAGCGCGACGACATCCAGGTCATGCCCCGGTGCCAGGTAGAAGCTGGTCAGGTAAGTGGTCGGCAGCCCCTGCAGCGTGCCAGGCTGGAATATCATGTAGAAGTTCGGCTGGAAGCTGTCCCAATGCACGTTGCGCAGGCTGCTCACGCGGGCCTGGCGCTGCTGGCCGCCAATATCGAACGTCAGCAGGTCGCCCATCTGCAGTTTCAGGCTGCTGGCCAGCTCCGCCTCCACTGAAACCCCGGGGATGTCGTTGTCGGCTGGCAAGGCTTGCCACCAGTTGCCGGCGGTCAGCACGTTGCCTTCGGGCAACTCGGCGGCCCAGGTCAGGCTGAGGTCGCGCTGCACGGCGCGCTCGCCTGCCGAGTCCTTGCTGACCACCTGCTGTACCGGTTTTTCATTGATTTGCACCAGGCGCCCGGGCGTTACCGGGTACAGCGGCGCTGAAGCGGCATTGACCTGGTGCAGGTGTTGAATGAACGGCTCACGGTCATCTGGCAGGATGTTCAGGGCGAAGTGGTTAGGCGCATCCTTGGGTAGCTGTGCTTGCCAGGTATCGAGCAGCTCTGCGCGCAGCAGGGCGACCAAGGCCATGGCCAACAGTATCAGGCCGAATGCCAGGGCCTGGCCTGCTGCCGCCATGGGGTGGCGCAATAGCTGGCCCAGCCCCAGACGCCAGGTGAGTGGCGCACCGGCCAGCAGCTGGCGCAGGCTGCGTAAACCGAGCAACAGCAGGCCGCCGAGCAGAAGTGCGGCGACCAGGCCGCCACCGAGCAGGGCGAAGGTGAGCAGCAGATCGAGGCTCAGGCGCCACATGATCAGGCCCAGGGCGAGCAGGGCGGCGCCGTACACCAGCCAACTGCTCGCAGGTATCGGCAGCAGGTCACGGCGCAGCACGCGCAGTGGCGGCACCTGGCCCAGCGCCGCAATCGGCGGCAGGGCAAAGCCAGCCAGTGCCACCAGCCCGGTACCGATACCTGCCAGCGCGGGAACGATGCCGCCAGCGGGCACCACGCTCGGCAGCAAGCCGTGCAGCAGGCGGAACAGGCCCAGCTGAGCCAGCCAGCCGAGCAAGGCGCCGGCCAGGGCAGCGACCAGGCCGAGCATGGTCAGTTGCAAGCAATACAAGCCCAATGCCTGGTGGCGCGACAGGCCCAGGCAGCGCAGCAGGGCGCTGGCGTCCAGTCGGCGTGCAGCATAGCGACTGGCCGACAGTGCCACGGCCACGCCTGCCAGCAGCACAGCTACCAGGCTGGCCATGTTCAGGTAGCGTTCGGCTTTGCCCAGCGCGCCGCCGATCTGTTGGTTGCCATCGCGGGTGTCACGCAGGCGCTGGTTGGCGGCCAGGTCTTTTTCCACGGCCTGACGGTACTGCGCCAGCGCCTCGGCATCGCCGCGCCACAGGTCACGGTAGGTGACCCGGCTGCCCGGCTGGATCACGCCGGTGGCTTCCAGGTCGGCCAGGTTCATCATCACGCGTGGGGTAAGGCTGTAGAAGTTGTTGGCGCGGTCCGGTTCATAGGTAAGCACGCGGCTCATGCGCAGGGTTTTCATGCCCACGTCGATGCTGTCGCCGATCGCCAGCCCCAGTGCCGCCAACAGGCGCGGTTCGACCCACACTTCGCCAGGGGCAGGGCCGCCGCCGGGTGTTTCTTCGGCATAGGGTGCCAGAGCGCTGCGTACTTGCCCGCGCAACGGGTAGGCGCCGTCGGCGGCCTTTACGCTGGACAGCTGGATGCCATTGTCGCCGCCGACCACGCTGGTGAACTCGACCACGTGTGCGTGGCGCAAGCCCAGTGCCTTGCCGGCATCGAGTTGTTGCTCGCGGGCCGGGGCGCTGCCCTGCAGTACCAGATCGGCGCCCAGGAACTCGCTGGCGCGCAGCTGCATGGCGCCGTTGAGGCGGGCGCCGAAATAGCCGATGGCGGTGCTGGCGGCTACCGCCACCAACAGGGCAAAGAACAGCACGCGCACTTCACTGGCGCGAACATCGCGCAGCAACTGGCGCAGTGCCAGGCCACACAGACGGGACAGCGGCATATGACTCACCAGACCTCCATCGGCGCCACAAGGCGGCCCGCGTCCAGGCGGATCTGGCGCCGGCAGCGGCGGGCCAGGCGTTCGTCATGGGTGACCAGCACCAGGGTAGTGCCGCGCTCCTTGTTCAGCTCGAACAACAGATCGCTGATGCGCTCGCCGGTGTGGCTGTCGAGGTTACCGGTGGGCTCATCGGCGAACAGCACCGCAGGCTGCGCGGCGAAGGCGCGGGCGATTGCCACGCGCTGCTGCTCGCCGCCCGAGAGCTGCCGAGGTGTGTGGCTCAGGCGCTTGCCCAGACCGACCCGCTCCAGCAAAGTGCGGGCCTGTTCGCGGGCATCGCGGCGGCCGTCCAGTTCCAGTGGCAGCATGACGTTTTCCAGTGCATTGAGGCTGTCGAGCAGCTGGAACGACTGGAACACGAAACCCACATGTTCGGCGCGCACACGGGCACGCTGGTCTTCATCCAGTGGCCCCAGGTCGTGGCCGGCGAGCATGACGCTGCCAGCGCTGGGCCGGTCGAGGCCGGCGAGCAAACCGAGTAGGGTCGACTTGCCAGAGCCCGAGGCGCCGACGATGGCCAGGCTGTCGCCTTGGGCCAGGTCGAGAGACAGTGCGTGGAGGATGGTAAGGTCACCTTCCGCGCTGGGGACCACTTTGCTAAGGTTCTGCGCAACGAGAATGCTGGGGCTCATGGAGAATCCGATGCGAGTGTGGTGGTTGAGTGCCGGTCTGGCCCTGTATTGCCTGGCCCAGAGCGCAGCGGCAGGAACACTGCTGGTTGTTGGCGATAGTATCAGCGCCGGTTTTGGCCTGGATAGCCGTCAGGGCTGGGTGTCTCTCTTGCAGGCCCGCCTCAGGGACGAAGGTTTTGACGACAAAGTGGTCAATGCTTCGATCAGTGGTGACACCAGCGCAGGTGGCCAGGCGCGGCTGCCGGCGCTGCTTGCAGCACATAAACCGAGCCTGGTGGTGCTGGAGCTGGGCGGCAACGATGGCCTGCGCGGGCAGTCGCCTGCACAATTGCAACAAAATCTTGCCTCGATGATCGAGCATTCGCGTCAGGCAGGGGCCAAGGTGCTGCTATTGGGCATGCGCCTGCCGCCCAATTATGGTGTGCGTTACACCACCGCCTTTGCCAAGGTGTATGAACAGCTGGCAGCGGACAAACAGGTTCCTTTGGTGCCGTTTTTCCTCGAAGGGGTAGGGGGAGTGCCTGAACTGATGCAGGCTGATGGCATCCATCCGGCCCAGGGGGCTCAGCAGCGCCTGCTGGAAAATGCCTGGCCAGCGATAAAACCCTTGCTGTGAAGCTTTAAACGGGGCCGCCTTTGGGCTAATGTTGCGCCCCCCGTTTCGAGTGCTCCAAATGCCGCGCCCTGCCTGGTCCCTGTATGCCTATCAACTGATCGAGCCCGACGAGCAGCTCGACCTGTTCGCCTGCCAGGAAAGCCGCGTCCACCTCGTGGCCCGTCAGCTCGAGCTGGGCGTGCCGGTCGACCGTACTTTGTGTGGCGGCCTGCTGCCAGCCCAGCCGCGTTGGTCGGGGGTGCCGCGATCGATCTACCGCGATGGTCGCCTGTGTGAGCTGTGCCGTGCCATCCTCGATGCCCAGCGACGTGGCATGCGTCCGGTGTGGCCAGAGCTGCACGGCAGCTGAACGAAAAGCACCTTTCATCATCTGAAACGCTTGCAACGTGCCAATGCCTCCCGCTTGCATCGGCACGGGTGTACAATCGACCCTCTTGACCCACCTTTCGAAGGATTTACCGGATGTTGCCGCGCTTTCCTGCCGTCACCCGTAGCCTGTCCCTGGCCGCCCTGTTGGTAGCGGGCCCCGCTGCTGCGCTGGAGCTGCCACTGCCACCGCCCGGTGAAGACATCGTCGGCCAAGTGCATGTGATCAAGGCAAAGTACGAGGACACGTTCGCCGATATCGGCACCGCGAACGACCTCGGCTACCTGGAAATGATTGCCGCCAACCCCGGCGTGGACCCTTGGCTGCCGGGCGCCGGCACCGAGATCATCCTGCCGACCCGTTTCGTCCTGCCGCCGGGCCCGCGCGAAGGCATCGTCATCAACCTGGCCGAGTACCGCATGTACTACTTCCCCAAGGGGGAGAGCGTGGTGTACACCTTCCCGCTGGGCATTGGTCGCGAGGGGTGGGGGTCGCCGATCGCCAACACCCGGATCACCGCCAAGACGCCCAACCCGACCTGGACGCCGCCCGCTTCGATTCGCAAAGAGCACGCCGAGGACGGTGACATCCTGCCGACTGTGGTGCCGGCTGGCCCGGACAACCCGCTGGGGCCGTTCAAGTTCACCTTGGGCGTACCAGGCTACCTGATCCATGGTTCGAACAAGAAGTTCGGCATTGGCATGCGCACCAGTCACGGTTGCTTCCGCATGTTCAACAACAACGTGCTTGAACTGTCGAAGATGGTGCCGGTGGGGACTCCGGTGCGCATCATCAACGAGCCTTACAAGTTCGGTATCAGCGCTGGCAAGGTCTATCTTGAGGCGCACACGCCGCTGGATGACCAGGGTAACCCGTCGGTTGTCGACAAACACACCGCAGTTATCAATGCCTTGCTCAAGCGCGAAGACCTGGCCAATAACCTACGCATGAACTGGGACATGGTGCGTGACGTGGTGGCTGCAGAAGATGGTATGCCGGTAGAAATTGCCGTGCCGGTGGAAAACCAGGGGGCCGCACCGATGGTGACGAGCATTCCGCCCGAACTGCAGTAAGGTAATTTCGGCGTACCCAGGCCTGCCCTTAGTGCAGGCCTTTTCGTACCTGCTGACCGCGTTTGCCGGTTTCAAAGGCAATAAAAAAGCCGACCCACAAGTGGGTCGGCTTCTTAACAATCCGTGAGGATTATTACTTGCGGCTGGCTTTGTCCAGCATACGCAGGGCGCGCTCGTTGGCTTCGTCAGCGGTCTGCTGAGCCTTCTGAGCGGCTGCCATTGCGTCGTCAGCCTTACGGTAGGCTTCGTCAGCACGAGCTTGAGCGCGAGCTGCTGCGTCTTCAGTCGCAGTCAGACGAGCTTCGGTTTCTTTGGATACGCTGCTGCAACCGGTAGCCAGAACTGCGGCCAGAGCCAGAGCAGAGAATTTCAGAACGTTGTTCATCGTGTTCCCCTTCAAGGACTTTCTATTAAATAGCCATCTCTCAGGAAAGAGAAACTGGCCGGCGTACATAGTACCCATTACTTGTAGTAAGTAAACTGACAGAGCGCAAGAACTGCAAAAAAAATGTTGCTTGACTCCGCGCCGACAAGATTTGCGACGTGTCTGTGAAAAAAATCTGCAGGGTTCGCAAGCGGTTGTGGTACAGGAACTTTTTTGTTGAACTAAGGGTGACTTTAACTGTCGATCAGCGTCTTAAGCCCTAGTACATCCGGTGGCTGTTGGGCGGGCTTGGGAAAGTCGCCTAGGCGGCGGTTTAGCCTTTTTTAACCGCCAGCACCTTGAGCAATCCCGCTTGCGGTGCCTACTATCTTGTCAGTGCCAGACGATCCGAACGATTACAATCGTCCAATGGTCGAAGCGGCAACAGGTGGCGTAGAGGATTCTGTGCCGGATAAACCACCATCGGTTAAGGTAAGGGTCTGCCGAGAAGACCTGCGAGGAGTAGTGATGAGCGAAGCGCTGACCATCCACCATGACCAGGCCGGTCATCAGTTCGAGACCAACGTGGACGGTCATCGTGCCTACTTGACGTACATGGATCTGGGCAAGCAGACGCTGGACATCTATCGCACCTTCGTGCCCAACGCCCTGCGCGGCCGTGGGATCGCTGCCGCCCTCACCGAGCGGGCTCTGGAGTACGCCGAGCAGATGGGTTACACGGTGATCCCGTCTTGCTCGTATGTGGAGCGTTACATGGAGCGCCAGCAGCGGCATTCGAGCAAGGCCTGAGCTGACGACAGGCACCAGACACAAAAAAAAACGCCGGGCAGTGCCCGGCGTTTTTCATTCCCGCAATGTTCAGCCGCGCTTACGCTGCGGCAGCACATCCTTGAGCTTGGCATGCATGCTGCGCAGCGTTTTCTCGGTAGCCGACCAGTCGATGCAGGCGTCCGTGATCGACACGCCATACTGCAAATCGTCCAGGTTTTTCGGAATGGACTGACAGCCCCAGTTCAGGTGGCTTTCGACCATCAGGCCGATGATCGACTGGTTGCCTTCGAGAATCTGATTGGCGACGTTCTCCATCACCAGCGGTTGCAGGGCCGGGTCCTTGTTGGAGTTGGCATGGCTGCAGTCGACCATGATGTTGGCCTTGATCTTGGCCTTGGCCAGGTCCTGTTCGCACAGGGCGACGCTGACCGAGTCGTAGTTCGGCTTGCCATTGCCGCCGCGCAGTACCACGTGGCCGTATGGGTTGCCCTTGGTGGTGACGATCGACACGCCGCCCTCCTGGTTGATGCCCAGGAAGCGGTGCGGCTTGGACACCGACTGCAGGGCATTGATGGCAACGGTCAGGCCGCCGTCGGTACCGTTCTTGAAACCCACCGCCGAGGACAGGCCCGAGGCCATCTCGCGGTGTGTTTGCGATTCGGTGGTGCGGGCACCGATGGCCGACCAGCTGATCAGGTCTTGCAGGTACTGCGGCGAAATAGGGTCGAGCGCTTCGGTGGCGGTCGGCAGGCCCATTTCGGCCAGGTCCAGCAGCAGCTTGCGGCCGATGTGCAGGCCGTCCTGGATCTTGAACGAGTCATCCAGGTACGGATCGTTGATCAGGCCTTTCCAGCCGACGGTGGTGCGCGGCTTTTCGAAGTACACGCGCATGACCAGGTACAGCGTATCGGACACTTCTTCGGCCAGCACTTTCAGGCGCTCGGCGTATTCGTGGGCTGCCTTGATGTCGTGGATGGAGCAAGGGCCGACCACGACGAACAGGCGATGGTCCTTGCCGTCGAGAATATTGCGCACCACTTCACGGCCGGCAGTCACGGTCTGCAGGGCCTTGGCGCTGAGGGGGATTTCCTTCTTGAGCTGATCAGGGGTGATCAGGGTCTCGTTGGAGGCAACGTTCAAGTCATCGATCGGTAAATCAGCCATCGTGTTACTCGTCAGGTCACGGGTGCCGGCCGCCAACTATCCCCGTGCGGCCCAGCAGCAAGAATAATCGCAGCGGGGAGCCGAACCTTAGCGCGTTACAGATGGCACGACAATGGGCTGAACCCAGTCATTGTGGGGTTTTTACCTGAGCGAGGGTGTTGCGCGCGAATGGACTGCCCAGCGCTACGTAACCTGTGTAAAAAGAGTGCTGACCCTTTACCTGGAGATTGGCATGCATTCGCACCCCCCTCGCATCGGCATCATCGGCAGTGGCGCCATCGGCGGCTTTTATGGGTTGATGCTGGCCCGGGCCGGTTTCGATGTGCATTTTCTGTTGCGCAGCGAGTACCAGGCCGTTTGTGAGCGCGGGCTGAGCCTGGACAGTGCCGTGCATGGCGCAGTGCACATGAATGTGCAGGCTTACGTCAGTGCCGCCGACATGCCGCCCTGTGACTGGCTCCTGATCGGGGCCAAGGCCACCAGCAACGAGCAGTTGGCGCCGTTGATCGTCCAGGCTGCTGCGCCCGGCGCCAAGGTGGTGCTGTTGCAGAACGGCCTGGGTGTCGAGGAGCAGTTGCGTCCGGCCTTGCGCAGCGACATGCACCTGCTCGGCGGCCTGTGCTTCATCTGTGTCAACCGCCAGGCTCCAGGTGTAATCCGCCACCAGGCGCTGGGGGCGGTCAACCTGGGGTATCACAGTGGGCCGGCCACCGATTTCGGTGTCGCGCTGGTGAATGAAGGCGCCGGGTTGTTCCAGGCTGCGGGGATCGACTCGCAGGCCATGCCGAACCTGGCCTTGGCGCGCTGGCAGAAGCTGGTGTGGAACGTGCCTTACAACGGGCTGTCGGTGCTGCTGGGGGCCAGCACTTCGCCACTGATGGCCGACAGCAATAGCCGCGAGCTGATACAGGCCTTGATGGCCGAGGTGGTGCAGGGGGCGGCAGCCTGTGGCCATGTACTGCCCGCGGGCTATGCCGAGCACTTGTTCCAGGTGACCGAGCGCATGCCCGACTACTGGCCGAGTATGTATCACGACCATGTCCACAAACGCCCGTTGGAGCTGGAGGCCATTTACGCTGAGCCGCTGGCACGCGCACGGGCGGCAGGCTGCAGCATGCCGCGCACTGAAATGCTGTACCAAGCGCTGAGTTTCATCGACAGCAGCGACCGGCCGGCCTGAGGGTGGCCGAGGCTTCGGCGGGGCCCTCCAGCCCACGGCAGCAGCGCGCCGGACGGCAAAGCGAGCGTCCGGCGCGCTGCTAAGCTGAAGCTTGCTCTGCCGCTGCGGCAGTCGAGGAGGTCGAATGATCCGCTCCATGCTGTACGCCACCGACCTCGGTGTCTACGCCCCTTTCGTGATGCAACACGCGCTGGCCCTGGCGCGCACGTTCGGTGCCGAGTTGTATGTGATCCACGCGGTCGAGCCGATGGGCCAGTTCGCCGAATCCCTCCTGCAAAGCTACCTCGATGAGCAGACGCTCGATCAATTGCACAGCCAGGGGGTGAACACAGTGATGGCGAACATAGAGCAGCGTGTGCTGGAAAACTTTCGCGACGAGTTGGGCGAAGAGGCTGACCTAGCGGTGATCAAGGCCGTGCGTGTGCGTCAGGGCGACCCGGCGCAGGTGATTCTCGACCAGGCCCAGCGGCTCAGCGTCGACCTGTTGATATTCGGTAGCCACAGTGCCGGTGCCGGGGTGGATGTACCGCTGGGGCGCACGGCGGTGCGGCTGCTGCAGCTGTCGCCGGTGCCGGTGTACATGGTGCCCTTGGCGCAGCATCTGGGGCGTAGGAAAACGTGAAGATAGGTGCAGTCCATTTCCGCGGGCATGTAACAAAATAGTTCTAGATTTATTTCCAGAACCACTAATATAGTTATATATCGTCGCTGCCTGCTGCCGCGGACTCACCGCTGAACCGAGGGAAACCTATGAAGCTTCAACAACTGCGCTACATCTGGGAAGTGGCGCACCATGACCTCAACGTCTCCGCGACGGCGCAGAGCCTGTATACCTCCCAGCCAGGTATCAGCAAGCAGATCCGCCTGCTCGAAGACGAATTGGGTGTTGAAGTCTTTGCCCGCAGCGGCAAGCATCTGACCCGCGTTACCCCGGCCGGTGAGCGCATCATCAATACCGCAGGCGAAATCCTGCGCAAGGTCGAGAGCATCAAGCAGATTGCCCAGGAGTTCTCCAACGAGAAGAAGGGCACGCTGTCCATCGCCACCACCCACACCCAGGCGCGCTATGCGTTGCCGCCGGTTATCAGCAGCTTCATCAAGCAGTATCCGGAGGTGTCCCTGCACATGCATCAGGGGTCGCCCATGCAGATTGCCGAGATGGCTGCGGACGGTACGGTCGATTTCGCCATCGCCACCGAGGCGCTGGAGCTGTTCGGCGACCTGATCATGATGCCGTGCTACAAGTGGAACCGTTGCGTTGTGGTGCCACAGGGGCACCCACTGGCCAAGCTGCCGAAACTGACCCTGGAAGCCGTCGCCGAATACCCGATCGTCACCTACGTGTTCGGTTTCACCGGGCGCTCGAAGTTGGATGAGGCTTTCAATCACCGCGGCCTCACGCCAAAAGTGGTCTTCACCGCGGCTGACGCCGACGTGATCAAGACGTATGTGCGCCTGGGGCTGGGCGTGGGTATCGTTGCCGGCATGGCTGTGGACGCCAAGCTCGACAGTGACTTGGTGGCGCTGGATGCCAGTGAGCTGTTCGAAGCCAGCATCACCAAGATCGGCTTCCGTCGTGGCACCTTCCTGCGCGGCTTCATGTGCGACTTCATCGAGAAGTTTGCCCCGCACCTGACCCGTGAAGTGATGGCCAAGGCCATTCAGTGCCATAACAAGCAAGAGCTGGAAGAATTGTTCGAAGGCGTCGAACTGCCGGTGCACTGATTCGGGGGGTGATGGGGTCGCTGTGGGAGTAACGGCCCTTGCTCAATGTCTAAAAGCTGGCGCGATCCCTGTGGGAGCGGGCTTGCCCGCGAACACGGGCGAAGCCCGTGCCATCCACCGCGGTGTCTTCTTCGCGGGTAAACCCGCTCCTACAGGCCGCCCTAGCTATCTCAAGCCTTGCTGATCAGGTTGCCCGCATGCAACCCGCATTCCTTCTGCGTCGACTCTTCCCACCACCAGCGCCCTTCACGCTCATGCTGGTTTGGCAGCACCGGGCGGGTGCATGGCTCGCAGCCAATGCTGATGAAGCCACGCTCGTGCAGGCTGTTGTACGGCAGCTCGAGCATGCGGATATAACCCCATACCTCTTCACTGCTCATCTGCGCCAGTGGGTTGAACTTGTACAGCGTGCGCTCAGGCGTGGAAAAGGCGCTGTCGATTTCCAATGCCGCCACCTGGCTGCGGGTGCCCGGGCTTTGGTCGCGGCGCTGGCCGGTGGCCCAGGCGCTGACGGTGGCCAGCTTGCGTCGCAGCGGCTCGATCTTGCGAATGCCGCAGCACTCGCCATGGCCGTCCTTGTAGAAGCTGAACAGGCCCTTTTCCTTGACGAACGGGTCGAGCTTGGCGCGGTCGGGGCTGAGGATCTCGATGGGCAGGTTGTACTGTTCGCGTACCTGGTCGATGAACCGGTAGGTCTCCGGGTGCAGGCGCCCAGTGTCGAGGCTGAATACCTTTACCTGCTTGTTCAGCTTCCAGGCCATGTCGACCAGCACCACATCCTCGGCGCCGCTGAAGGAGATCCACAGGTCATCACCGAAGTGCTCGAAGGCAAGCTTGAGGATGTCCTGCGGGGACTTGTTGGCATAGGTCGCGGCCAGGGCGGCGACGTCGAAGGGTTGGCTCATCAGGCGGTTTCCATCTTGGCTGTGGCGCTGTGCGCTCGTAGTAGGGGGATGGTAACAAAAAAATCGTGGTCTAGATGGGCTCACAAGCCCTGCAGGGTCTGCATCAGCACCCGCACTTTTGCGATCGACTCTTCATACTCGGCCTGCCACTGCGAGTCGGCTACCACCGCGCCGCCGCCCCAGCAACTGACCTGGCCATCTTTGATCAGCAAGCTGCGAATGGCGATCGAACTGTCCATTTCGCCGCGCACATCCACATACAGCAGCGAGCCGCAGTACAGCGCGCGGCGCGCGGGTTCCAGTTCGTCGATGATCTGCATGGCGCGGATCTTCGGTGCGCCGGTGATCGAGCCGCCAGGGAAGCTGTCGCCGATCAGGTCAAGCGCATCCTTGTCGCTGGCCAGCTGGCCGGTGATGCTGCTGACCAGATGGTGCACATTGGGGTAACTCTCCAGGCTGAACAGTTCCGGTACCTTCACTGAGCCAATCTCGCACGTGCGCCCCAGGTCGTTGCGCAGCAGGTCGACGATCATCAGGTTTTCCGAGCGGTCCTTCGGGCTGTGCAGCAGCTCCTGGGCATTACGCTGGTCTTCCGCCGGGTCGCTGGCGCGTGGGCGGGTGCCCTTGATCGGCCGGGTTTCCACCTGGCCCTGGCTGACGCGGATGAAGCGCTCGGGCGAAAAGCTCAGCAGGGTACTGCCGTCGGCCAGTTGCTGGTAGCCGGAGAAGGGGGTCGGGCAGGCCTGGCGCAGGGCCTGGTAGGCCCGCCATGGATCGCCTTGGCAGGGTGCGCGAAAGCGTTGGGTGAGGTTGATCTGGTAGCAGTCACCGGCCTGGATGTAGCGTTGTACCTGGTCGAAAGCGGTTTTGTATTGCTCCGGCTCCAGGTCGCCGGCCATCGGCGCGAGCAGCCGGAAGTCGCCGGTGGTGGCGCTGGTGTCCTGGAACAGGCTGATCAGGCGTTCGCGCTCGTCGCCGGCCAGGCTCGGGTGGAACACCAGCTGGCTGGTGCCGAGCAGATGATCGCTGACCAGTGCCCAGGCATACAGGCCCAGTTGTGCGTCTGGCAAGCCCAGGTCGTCCACGGCCAGACTTGGCAGGTGTTCCAGGCGGCGGCCGAAGTCGTAGCTCAGGTAGCCGATCAGGCCCCCGGCGAAGGGCAGCTCTACACCGTTGGGCAAGTCGGCGTGGCCCAGTTGTGCCAGGCCAGCGCGCAGGCGCTGGAGGAAGACGCGGCCATCTTCATCGGGCTGCGCCTGCAGTTGTTGCAGCGGCCAGGCGCTGAGCAGGTCGAAACGCCCGCGTTCGGCACCGGGGCGCGCGCTGTCGAGCAGGATCGCACCGGGGGCCTGGCGCAGGTGGGCGAAATAGGCGGCAGGGTCGGGCTGGTAGGGCAGGGGGTGTAGCGTGCAGGTCGGCATCAGTATGGACGGCGATGTAAAAGCGAGGAGGGCGATTGTAGACCTGTGCAGGAAAAGCGCCTAGCGCTGGGTACGACATTCAACATTGTGTTTGGCCCATACGCAGCACAAGGCAGTTCCTGCAGGTTGAGCGAAGCGCATGAATCAACTGCAGTGCTTGCAAGAGCAACCTTGTGCTGCGAATGGGCTGCAAGGCAGCCCCTGTATTTCAGCGGCTGGGCACATGCCCGAACAGACCCTGTGCTACCCGTACCCGCTGCTCGGCGTCTTCGGTCACACCCTCCTTGGCCAGTGCTTCGATGTGCGCCTCGATGGCATGGGTGCGCTGAGTCAGGCCGCAATCGTTGGCAATCTGGATGTTCAGCCCCGGGCGGGCGTTGAGCTCGAGAATCAGCGGGCCCTTGTCCTGGTCAAGCACCATGTCCACGCCGATATAGCCCAGGCCGCACAGTTCATAGCAGCCAGCGGCCAGCTTCATGAAACCGTCCCAGTTCGGCAGTTGCACGCCGTCCACCGCGTTGGTGGTGTCCGGGTGCTTGCTGATGATGTTGTTCAGCCAGGTGCCGCGCAGGGTCACGCCGGTGGCCAGGTCGACACCCACACCGATGGCGCCCTGGTGCAGGTTGGCCTTGCCGCCGGACTGGCGAGTCGGCAGGCGCAGCATGGCCATCACCGGGTAGCCCATCAGTACGATGATGCGGATATCCGGTACACCTTCGTAACTGATGCTCTTGAATATCTGGTCCGGGGTCACGCGGTACTCGATCAGCGCGCGGTCGCGGTGCCCGCCGAGGGAGTACAGCCCAGTGAGGATGCTGGAAATCTGGTGCTCGATTTCCTCATGGCTGATGATCTTGCCCGACACTGTGCGGTAGCGGTCCTCGAAGCGGTCGGCGATTACCAGGATGCCGTCACCGCCGGCACCTTGCGCCGGCTTGATGACGAAATCGCTGCGGCCGCCGATGATCTGGTCGAGCTTCTCGATCTCTTTTTCGGTCTCGATGATGCCGTACATTTCCGGCACATGGATGCCGGCCGCCAGTGCGCGCTCCTTGGTGATGATCTTGTCGTCGACGATCGGGTACAGGCTGCGCTTGTTGTACTTCAGCACATAGTCCGCGTTGCGCCGGTTGATCCCCATGATGCCCCGGGCCTCCAGGGCTTTCCACGTCTTGATGAGGCCAAACATCAGGTGTCTGCCTTGTTCAGGAAGGCCTTGAAGCGCACGAGCTCGGTCAGGCGGTAGCCGCGATAACGGCCCATCGCCAGCATGAAGCCCACCAGGATCAGCAGCACCGCCGGGAAGGTGAACACGAAGTACACCAGCTCCGGCACCATCATCAGCAGGTGTGCCAGGGAGGCGGCGAACAGGGTGCCGATGGCCACTTTCATGGCATGGCCGCCACCACGCTCCTCCCAGGTGATCGACAGGCGTTCGATGGTCATGGTCAGGATCACCATCGGGAACAGCGCTACCGACAGCCCGCGTTCAAGGCCCAGCTTGTGGCTGAACAGGCTGATGGCGGCAATCAGTACCACGACGAAGGTCAAGACCACCGACAGGCGTGGCAGCATCTGCAGCTTGAGGTGTTCCAGGTACGAGCGCAGCGACAGGCCCAGGGCTGTGATCACCGTGAACAGCATGATACCGAAGCCCAGCTGGGTTTCGCGGAACGCCAGGGCGATCAGCACCGGGGTGAATGTGCCCAGGGTCTGGATGCCGATCAGGTTGCGCAGCACCAGGATCACCAGCACGCCGATCGGGATCATGACCATGATCATGAAGGTTTGCTGGGTTTGCAGCGGCAGGCCGTACAGCGAGTATTCGAGGAAGTCGGCGTCGGTGTTCTCGTCGGTCAGCTTGGCCAGGCGGATGGCGTTCATCTCGCTGTTGTTCATGCTGAAGGTGACGGTGGCCTTCTTGCCGCCATCGACGGTGATCAGGTTGTCGTCACCGGTCCACCACAGCAGGCGGTCGCTCGGCAGGCCTTGCTCACCGGTGTCCGGGTTGAAGTACAGCCAGTCGTCGCCGTTGAAGCTGCGCAGCCACAGCTCCGGGGTTTGCGGGGTGTCGGCCAGCAGGCGGATGGTGTGCACCTTTTCCATCGGCACGTGGGCGATGGACAGCAGCAGGTCGATGACCTGGGCCTTCTTCATTGCCGAAGTGTCGCCGGCCAGCAGCAGCTTGACGTTGTCGTCGTTGAGGTTGTTGACCCGCTTGATGGTCTCGCTGACGAAGGTCTCGACGTCGGCCGAGTGCTGGCGTATAGGCGCCATCAGCGCTTCAGCGGCGATCTTCTCGGGGCCTTCGACGGCCAGGCTGTCACGGAAGGTCGGGCCTTTGACCTTGGTCTTCTCGTTGCTGTAGCGCTTGGTCAGTACCAGGCGGTAGTAGAGGGTCTGGTTGCCACTGGCGCGACGTGCCGACCAGGTAACCTTGCGGTTGCCGTCGGCACGGTTGATGCTGACCCCGTAGTTGTTGGAGATGAAGCTCTCGTTGAGGCTGACGTAGTCGCGGTTCAGCGGTGGCACGAACATCTGCACCTTGACCGGGTCCTTGCTGCTGGCCACGAACTCGACCTTGGCGTCGATGTTCCACAGGTCGTCGGTTTCATCCTCGGTCACCGGGATGCCGAGCACGAAGATCTGATAAGCCGTGACCGCCACGCCCAATAGCACCAGCACGGTGATCAGGACTTTCAGATGGAGGGTAAGAGAGCGCATCGGGATTACTCTGCTTTGGGAGCGTCGGTGGCACAGGCAGGTTTGCCGGCCGCATATTTAAGGCTTGGGTCAACCAGTGCGTCGAAGTGCTTGAGTGCCTCGGAACCGATCAGCAGCGGGAACTGGAACGCGCTGCGGTCGGTGAGGTTGACTTCGATGGTGCGCCTGGTCTGGCCCATGCAGATTTCGAGTTCGATGACCGGGCGGGCCGTGTAGGCCTTGCCCGATTCGGCATCATAGTCGCCGGCCCGGCGCTTGATCTTGCTGACGCGTGCCAGTGGGCGTTCGATCGGGTGCGAATGGGCCGCATCGATGGCGAGGTAGAAGCGTACCCAGCTTTCGCCATTGCGCTTGAACCGCTTGATGTCGCGGGCGCTGAGCGACGCGGTCTTGGCACCGGTGTCGAGCTTGGCGGCCACTTCCAGGTCCAGGTCGCCCAGATGTGCGTATTCGTTGAGACCATACACGGTCTTGCCCGCAGCCTGGCCAAGGGCCGGCAGCAGGGTGAGGCATAGCAGCAATAAAACGGGTGTAAGTCTCATATTCCTGGCGCGGTGCATTGCAAGGTTCTAGGCAAGGTTCAGGTCAAGGTGACTGGCAATTACTGCGCAAGCTTCCTCGTTTATCTGTCAAAAGGCACGAATGCATGACAGACAGGCTATCCATACCCCATCGGAGGCGCGGCATTCTATCACGCCGACGTCTTGACGCCAGCGGTGCGCGATCTGACAGCGTTGAAGTGGTGATAGTTCGCGATTAGACGATTGTCGACAATGTTCATTTTGTCTTTGACTTGCAGGTCTTGTTTCGCTAGTTTCTGGCCAAGAGTTTCAAAAGGTGTCGACAATATGCAGGACCTTTCCACCCCCGGCCCGGTGCTGACAGACGAAACGGAAACCCTCTCCGAAAACGTCTTCCGGCGCATCCAGGCGGCCATTGTCAAGGGTGATATCGCCCCCGGCAGCAAGATTTCCGAGCCGGAGTTGGCGCGCACCTATGGCATCAGCCGCGGGCCGCTACGCGAAGCTATCCACCGCCTTGAAGGCCAGCGCTTGCTGGTGCGCGTGCCGCATGTGGGCGCGCGGGTGGTATCGCTCAACCACGCCGAACTGATCGAGCTGTACGAAATTCGCGAGTCGCTGGAAGGCATGGCCTGCCGCCTGGCCGCCGAACGCATGAGCCAGGCCGACATCGACGAACTGCGCCGGGTGCTCGACACCCATGAGCGCGATGCCGCGTTCCAGGCCGGCCTGGGGTACTACCAGCAGGAAGGCGACTACGACTTCCATTACCGGATTATTCAGGGTAGCGGCAACCAGACCCTGGTCAAGATGCTCTGCGGCGAGCTGTACCAGCTGGTGCGCATGTACCGTATCCAGTTCTCTGCCACGCCTAACCGGCCACGCCAGGCCTTTGCCGAACACCATCGCATTCTTGATGCCATCGCCGACCGTGACGGCGAACTGGCCGAACTCCTGATGCGCCGCCACATCGGCGCGTCCAAGCGCAATATCGAGCGTCACTACCTGGACGCCCACAACAACAGCACACGAGGTGAGAAATGACAGTCAAGAGCACCCCCGGTCAGCGTTTCCGTGACGCCGTTGCCGCTGAGCATCCGCTGCAGGTGGTTGGCGCCATCAACGCCAACCATGCCCTGCTGGCCAAGCGCGCCGGCTTCAAGGCCATCTACCTGTCAGGTGGCGGCGTGGCTGCCGGCTCCCTGGGCCTGCCAGACCTGGGCATCACTGGCCTGGACGACGTGCTCATCGACGTGCGTCGCATCACCGACGTGTGCGACCTGCCGCTGCTGGTGGATGTCGACACCGGCTTCGGCGCTTCGGCTTTCAACGTTGCCCGTACCGTGCGCTCGATGAGCAAGTTCGGCGCTGCCGCCATCCATATCGAGGACCAGGTTGGCGCCAAGCGTTGTGGCCACCGTCCCAACAAGGAAATTGTCAGCCAGCAGGAAATGGTCGACCGTATCAAAGCTGCCGTCGACGCCCGCAGCGATGACAGCTTCGTGATCATGGCGCGTACCGATGCGCTGGCCGTCGAAGGCCTGAACGCCGCCCTGGACCGTGCCGAAGCGTGTGTCGAAGCTGGCGCCGACATGATTTTCCCGGAAGCCATCACCGAACTGCAGATGTACAAGACTTTCGCTGATCGGGTGAAGGCACCGATCCTGGCCAACATCACCGAGTTCGGTGCCACGCCGCTGTACACAACCGAAGAGTTGGCCTCGGTCGACGTGTCGTTGGTGCTGTACCCGCTGTCGGCGTTCCGCGCCATGAACAAAGCAGCCGAGAACGTGTATACCGCGCTGCGCCGTGACGGCACGCAAAAGAACGTGATCGACACCATGCAGACTCGCATGGAGCTTTACGATGCCATTGGTTATCACGCCTTCGAGCAGAGCCTCGATGCACTGTTTGCCCAGAAGAAGGGCTAAGCGCTAGCGCCCGAATTAGCCAGAAAGCATCCATAACAAATTCAAGAAAGGAGAAACACCATGGCCGAAGCAAAAGTACTCAGTGGCGCAGGCCTGCGTGGCCAGGTGGCCGGCCAGACTGCACTGTCGACCGTGGGCCAGGCCGGTGCCGGGCTGACCTACCGTGGTTATGATGTGCGTGACCTGGCCGCCGGTGCCGAGTTCGAAGAAGTCGCCTACCTGCTGCTGTACGGCGAGCTGCCAACCCAGGCCGAACTGGCCGACTACAAGCGCAAGCTCAAGGGCCTGCGTGACCTGCCGCAAGCCTTGAAGGAAGTGCTTGAGCGCATCCCGCGCGATGCCCACCCGATGGACGTCATGCGCACCGGTTGCTCGGTACTGGGCACCCTCGAACCAGAACTGACCTTCGAAGCCCAGCGCGACAAGACCGACCGCCTGCTGGCGCTGTTCCCGGCCGTGATGTGCTACTGGTACCGCTTCACCCACCATGGCGTACGCATCGACTGCACCACTGATGAAGACACCTTGGGTGGCCACTTCCTGCACCTGCTGCACGGCAAGAAGCCGAGCGAGCTGCACGTCAAGGTCATGAACGTGTCGCTGATTCTCTACGCTGAACACGAATTCAACGCCTCGACCTTCACTGCCCGCGTCTGTGCCTCGACCCTGTCTGACTTGTACTCCTGCGTTACCGCAGCCATCGGCTCGCTGCGTGGCCCGCTGCACGGCGGTGCCAACGAGGCTGCGATGGAGCTGATCGAACGCTTCCAGAGCCCGCAGGAAGCCACCGCCGAGCTGCTGCGCATGCTCGAGCGCAAAGACAAGATCATGGGCTTTGGCCATGCCATCTACAAAGAGTCCGACCCGCGCAACGAGGTGATCAAAGGCTGGTCGAAGCAGCTGGCTGACGAAGTGGGTGACAAGGTGCTGTACCCGGTGTCCGAAGCCATCGACAAGACCATGTGGGAGCAGAAGCGCCTGTTCCCCAACGCCGACTTCTACCATGCCTCGGCGTACCACTTCATGGGCATTCCGACCAAGCTGTTCACCCCGATCTTCGTCTGCTCGCGGCTGACCGGCTGGGCGGCGCACGTCTTCGAGCAGCGCGCCAACAACCGCATCATCCGCCCGAGCGCCGAGTATGTCGGCGTCGAACAGCGCCAGTTCGTGCCGATCGAGCAGCGCTGAATAGCTATAGAGAGGCAACCCGTTTCCCTTGAGGGAGCGGGCGTGCCCGCGAATGCACCCGGCCTTGCAACCACTGTGCACCTGCTGACGCATTCGCGGGTACGCCCGCTCCCACAGGTACGGTGAAACCTTCCGAATCCTGTGACCGAGCCTGATTCCATGATGAACACTGCATACCGCAAGCAACTGCCAGGCACCGACCTGGACTACTTCGATGCCCGCGCGGCGGTCGAGGCGATCAAGCCCGGCGCCTACGACGGCTTGCCTTACACGTCCCGCGTGCTCGCCGAGAACCTGGTGCGCCGCTGCGACCCTGCTACGCTCGACGCCTCGCTGAGCCAGCTGATCGAACGCAAGCGCGACCTCGACTTCCCGTGGTTCCCGGCCCGCGTGGTGTGCCATGACATCCTTGGCCAGACTGCGCTGGTCGACCTTGCCGGCCTGCGTGACGCCATTGCCGACAAAGGCGGCGACCCGGCCCAGGTCAACCCGGTGGTGCCGGTGCAATTGATCGTCGACCACTCGCTGGCCGTCGAGTGTGGTGGTTTCGACCCGCAGGCCTTCGAAAAGAACCGCGCCATCGAAGATCGCCGCAACGAAGACCGCTTCCACTTCATCAACTGGACCAAGAAGGCGTTCAAGAACGTCGACGTGATCCAGCCGGGCAACGGCATCATGCACCAGATCAACCTGGAGAAGATGTCACCGGTGGTCCACAGCGACCGCGGCGTCGCCTACCCGGACACCTGCGTCGGCACCGACAGCCACACGCCGCACGTTGATGCACTGGGTGTGATCGCCATCGGCGTAGGCGGCCTGGAAGCCGAAAACGTGATGCTCGGCCGCGCCTCCTGGATGCGCCTGCCGGAAATCGTCGGCGTCGAGCTGACTGGCAAGCTGGCCCCGAACATCACTGCCACCGACCTGGTCCTGGCCCTGACCGAGTTCCTGCGCAAGCAGAAAGTGGTCGGCGCTTACCTGGAGTTCCATGGCGAGGGTGCCCGCGCCCTGACCTTGGGCGACCGCGCCACCATTTCCAACATGGCCCCGGAATACGGCGCCACGGCGGCGATGTTCGCCATCGATCAGCAGACCATCGACTACCTGCGCCTGACCGGCCGTGAAGAGCAGCAGGTCAAGCTTGTGGAAACCTACGCCAAGGCCACCGGCCTGTGGGCTGACAGCCTGGGCGGCGCCGTCTACGAGCGCACCCTGAGCTTCGACCTGTCGAGCGTGGTACGCAACATGGCCGGCCCGTCCAACCCGCATGCCCGCGTCGCCACCAGCGACCTGGCAGCCAAAGGCATCGCCGGCAGCTGGGAAGAAGTGCCGGGGCAGATGCCGGACGGCGCGGTGATCATCGCTGCCATCACCAGTTGCACCAACACCAGCAACCCGCGCAACGTGATTGCCGCAGGCCTGATTGCGCGCAATGCCAACAAGCTGGGCCTGACCCGCAAGCCGTGGGTCAAGTCGTCGCTGGCTCCCGGCTCCAAGGCCGTGCAGCTGTACCTGGAGGAAGCAGGGCTGGAGAAGGAGCTGGAGCAACTTGGCTTTGGCATCGTCGCCTTCGCCTGCACCACCTGCAACGGTATGTCCGGCGCCCTGGACCCGGTGATCCAGCAAGAAATCATCGACCGCGACCTGTACGCCACTGCCGTGTTGTCGGGTAACCGCAACTTCGACGGGCGTATCCACCCGTACGCCAAGCAGGCCTTCCTGGCCTCGCCACCGCTGGTGGTGGCGTATGCCATTGCCGGTACCATTCGTTTCGACATCGAGAAGGATGTGCTGGGGGTGGTCGATGGCAAGGAAATCCGCCTCAAGGACATCTGGCCCAGCGACGAAGAAATCGATGCGGTGGTGCGTGCAGCGGTCAAGCCGGAGCAGTTCCGCAAGGTGTACATCCCGATGTTCGCCATCGAGGAAGACCGCGGGCCGAAAGTTGCGCCGCTGTATGATTGGCGCCCGATGAGCACCTACATCCGCCGCCCTCCCTACTGGGAGGGTGCCCTGGCCGGCGAGCGCACGTTGCGTGGCATGCGCCCGCTGGCGGTGCTGCCGGACAACATCACCACCGACCACCTGTCGCCGTCCAACGCCATCATGCTCGACAGCGCCGCCGGTGAATACCTGGCGAAAATGGGCCTGCCGGAAGAAGACTTCAACTCCTACGCTACCCACCGTGGCGACCACCTGACCGCCCAGCGCGCCACCTTCGCCAACCCCAAGCTGTTCAACGAAATGGTGCGCAATGACGATGGCAGCGTGAAACAGGGCTCGCTGGCGCGTATCGAGCCGGAAGGCAAGGTTACCCGCATGTGGGAGGCGATCGAGACCTACATGCAGCGCAAGCAGCCGCTGATCATTGTCGCCGGTGCCGACTACGGCCAGGGTTCGTCCCGTGACTGGGCGGCCAAGGGCGTGCGTCTGGCCGGTGTCGAGGCGATCGTGGCCGAAGGCTTCGAGCGTATTCACCGCACCAATCTGGTAGGCATGGGCGTGCTGCCGCTGGAGTTCAAGCCGGGCACCGACCGCAAGACCCTGGGCCTGGATGGCAGCGAAACCTATGACGTGCTGGGTGCGCGTACGCCACGGGCGACCCTGACCCTGGTGGTTACCCGTGCCAATGGCGAGCGCCTTGAGGTACCGGTGACCTGCCGTCTGGACACCGCCGAGGAAGTGTCGATCTACGAAGCGGGCGGGGTGCTGCAGCGCTTTGCCCAGGACTTCCTCGAAGCGACCGCCTGAGCATGAATCGGGGGCCGCTTTGCGGCCCTTTCGCGACACAAGGCCGCTCCCACAAAGGGCGGCGCAGTACCTGTGGGAGCGGCCTTGTGTCGCGAAAGGGCTGCAAGGCAGCCCCAGGGTATTTCACCGGACTATCAGGATGCCCAAGAAAATGGCACATGTACCCCAGATCAAAATCCCCGCCACCTACATCCGCGGCGGCACCAGCAAAGGCGTGTTCTTCCGCCTGCAGGACCTGCCCGAGCAGGCGCAAATTCCAGGTCCCGCTCGCGATGCGCTGCTGCTGCGGGTAATCGGCAGCCCCGACCCTTACGGCAAGCAGATCGACGGCATGGGCGGCGCCACGTCGAGCACCAGCAAGACCGTCATCCTGTCGCAAAGCATCAAGCCCGAGCACGATGTCGACTACCTGTTCGGCCAGGTCAGCATCGACAAGGCCTTCGTCGACTGGAGCGGCAACTGCGGCAACCTGTCCGCTGCGGTCGGTTCGTTTGCCATCAGCAGTGGCCTGGTCGACCCGGCGCGTATTCCGCGCAACGGTATCGCCACCGTGCGTATCTGGCAGGCGAATATCGGCAAGACCATCATCGCCCACGTTCCGATCACTGAAGGTGAAGTGCAGGAAACCGGCGACTTTGAGCTGGACGGAGTCACCTTCCCGGCGGCCGAGGTGCAGCTGGAGTTTCTTGACCCTGCAGCCGATGAAGACGGCGGTGGCGGTGCCATGTTCCCCACTGGCAATCTGGTCGATGACCTGGAAGTGCCGGGGGTCGGTACGTTCAAGGCGACCTTGATCAATGCCGGTATCCCGACCATTTTTGTCAATGCTGCCGATATCGGCTACACCGGTACCGAACTGCAGGACGCCATCAACGGCGATCCGCAGGCGCTGCTGCGCTTCGAGACCATTCGCGCCTATGGCGCCGTGCGCATGGGGCTTATCGACAACGTCGACCAGGCTGCCGGGCGTCAGCACACGCCGAAAGTGGCGTTCGTCGCGCCGCCGAGCACCTACACTGCCTCCAGTGGCAAGGCGGTGCAGGCCGGTGAGATCGACCTGCTGGTGCGGGCCTTGTCGATGGGCAAGCTGCACCATGCCATGATGGGTACGGCTGCGGTGGCAATTGGCACTGCGGCGGCCATTCCGGGCACGCTGGTCAACCTCGCCGCTGGCGGAGGCGAGCGCAGCGCTGTGCGTTTCGGTCATCCTTCGGGCACCCTGCGGGTCGGGGCCGAGGCACGCCAGGTGAATGGTGAGTGGACGGTAACCAAGGCAATCATGAGCCGTAGTGCTCGCGTGCTGATGGAGGGCTGGGTTCGCGTGCCTGGCGACAGCTTCTAACGCACCACTGGCGCTCGGCTTTAGTTCGTTGGGGCCGCCAAGCGGCCCTTCGCGGGCTTGCCCGCTCCCACAGGGTAACCACAGGTTCTGAATGCCGTGGTCAACCTGTGGGAGCGGGCAAGCCCGCGAAGGGCTGCACAGCAGCCCCGGCAATTCTGAAGGGAGCTGGATATGAGCGCCAACGTAGACCTCAACGACCGCCCGGATTACGACCGGGTGCTACAAACCCTGGCCGACTACGCCCTCGGCTACCGGGTCGAATCCCGCGAGGCCCTGGACACCGCGCGCAACTGCCTGATGGACACCCTCGGTTGCGGCCTTCTCGCCTTGCGCTTCCCTGAGTGCACCAAGCTCCTTGGCCCCCAGGTGGAAGGCACGCTGGTCCCGAATGGTGCTCGCGTCCCCGGTACCTCCTATCGCCTCGACCCGGTCAAGGCCGCCTGGGACATTGGCTGCACGGTGCGCTGGCTGGACTACAACGACACCTGGCTGGCCGCCGAATGGGCTCATCCCTCGGACAACCTTGGCGGCATCCTTGCAGTGGCTGACCACCTGTCACAGAAACGGGTTGCCGCGGGTGAAGAGCCACTGCTGATGCGTGATGTGCTGGAGGCCATGGTCATGGCGCATGAGATCCAGGGCGTGCTGGCGCTGGAAAACGCCTTCAACCGTGTCGGCCTCGATCACGTGATTCTGGTGAAGGTCGCCTCGACCGCCGTGTGCGCCAGGCTGATGGGGGCCAATCGTGAGCAGATGCTCTCGGCCTTGTCCCACGCCTTCGTCGACGGCCAGGCCCTTCGCACCTATCGCCATGCGCCCAACGCCGGTTCGCGCAAGTCCTGGGCTGCGGGTGACGCCTCCAGCCGAGGTGTGCGCCTGGCCGACATCGCCTTGCGTGGGGAAATGGGCGTGCCGGGCGTGCTCACGGCGTCGCAGTGGGGGTTCTACGATGTTTCGTTCAGCCATACCAACAAAGACCTGGCGCTCAAGCCCGCCGGGCAGTACGAGCTGCGCCTGCCCCAGGCGTTGGGCAGCTATGTGATGGAGAACGTGCTGTTCAAGGTCAGTTTCCCTGCCGAGTTCCATGCGCAGACCGCGTGTGAAGCAGCAGTCACCCTGCATCCACTTGTGCGTAATCGTCTGCATGAAGTCGACCGCATCGTCATCACCACCCAGGAATCAGCGATCCGCATCATCTCCAAGAGCGGCCCACTGGCCAATGCCGCCGACCGTGACCACTGCCTGCAGTACATGGTGGCCGTGCCACTGATCTTTGGTCATCTGGTGGCCGAGCATTATGAGGACGCCTTCCATGCCAACCACCCCAGTATCGACCGCCTGCGCGAGAAGATGGAGGTGGTGGAAGACCCGCGCTTCAGTCGCGAGTACCTGGAGCCGGACAAGCGTTCGATCGCCAACGCGCTGCAGGTGTTCTTCAAGGATGGCAGCAGCACCGAGCAGGTGGTGGTGGAGTACCCGATCGGGCATCGTCGGCGGCGCGGGGAGGGGATACCGTTGCTGGAGGCCAAGTTCAGGGCCAACCTGGCGACCCGCTTTGCCCGGCAGCGGTGTCAGCAGGTTTTCGAACTGTGCAAGGACCAGCAGAAGCTGGAAGGCACGGCTGTGCACAGGTTCGTGGACTTGTTTGTGATATGAGGTGGCCTGTGCCGGCCGCTTCGCGGCTAAAGCCGCTCCTACAAGGGCATGCGCAGGTCTCGAACACCGTGGGGGCCCTGTAAGAGCGGCTTTAGCCGCGAAGCGGCCGGCACAGGCCAAAACAACAAAGCCCCGGCATCGCTGCCGGGGCTTTGTTTACAACGTGTAACTCAGCTTACGCCTGGACCACCGGGATCTTGGCGTTGGCTGCCGCTTCGCGGAACTCGGCGATCTGGTCGAAGCTCAGGTAGCGGTAAACGTCGGCAGCCATGCTGTCGATGTCTTTCGCGTACTGCATGTACTCTTCGACGGTCGGCAGTTTGCCGATGATCGAAGCGACAGCGGCCAGCTCGGCCGATGCCAGGTACACGTTGGTCGCGTCGCCCAGACGGTTCGGGAAGTTACGGGTCGAGGTGGAGACCACGGTCGAACCGGTCTGCACACGTGCCTGGTTGCCCATGCACAGCGAGCAGCCTGGCATTTCCATGCGTGCACCGGCCTTGCCGTAGATGCCGTAGTAGCCTTCTTCGGTCAGCTGGTGAGCGTCCATCTTGGTTGGCGGAGCCAGCCACAGACGGGTCGGAATGCCACCCTTGACCTTCTCCAGCAGCTTGCCGGCAGCGCGGAAGTGACCAATGTTGGTCATGCACGAACCGATGAACACTTCGTCGATCTTCTCGCCTTGTACCGAGGACAGCAGGCGGGCATCGTCCGGGTCGTTCGGCGCGCAGAGCACAGGCTCCTTGACGTCGGCCAGGTCGATTTCGATGATTTCGGCGTATTCGGCATCGGCGTCGGCCGACAGCAGCTCAGGCTTGGCCAGCCAGGCTTCCATGGCCTGGGCGCGGCGCTCCAGGGTGCGGGCATCGCCGTAGCCTTCGCCGATCATCCAGCGCAGCAGGGTGATGTTGGACTGCAGGTACTCGGCGATGGCCTTTTCCGGCAGCTTGATGGTGCAACCGGCAGCGGAACGCTCGGCCGAGGCATCGGACAGCTCGAAGGCTTGCTCGACGGTCAGGTCGTCCAGGCCTTCGATTTCCAGGATGCGGCCGGAGAAGGCGTTTTTCTTGCCTTTCTTCTCGACGGTCAGCAGGCCCTTCTGGATGGCGTAGTAAGGGATGGCATGAACCAGGTCACGCAGGGTGATGCCTGGCTGCAGTTTGCCCTTGAAGCGCACCAGGATCGATTCTGGCATGTCCAGCGGCATGACGCCGGTGGCGGCAGCGAAGGCCACCAGGCCGGAACCGGCTGGGAACGAGATGCCGATCGGGAAGCGGGTGTGCGAGTCGCCACCGGTACCTACGGTGTCAGGCATCAGCATGCGGTTCAGCCAGCTGTGGATGATGCCGTCGCCCGGGCGCAGCGACACGCCGCCACGGGTGCGGATGAAGTCTGGCAGGGTGTGGTGGGTGGTGACGTCGATCGGCTTCGGATAGGCCGCGGTGTGGCAGAACGACTGCATGACAAGGTCAGCAGAGAAGCCCAGGCATGCCAGGTCTTTCAGTTCGTCGCGCGTCATCGGGCCAGTGGTGTCCTGGGAGCCGACGGTGGTCATTTTTGGCTCGCAGTAGGCGCCTGGGCGCACGCCCTGGCCTTCTGGCAGGCCACAGGCACGGCCGACCATTTTCTGCGCCAGGGTGAAGCCCTTGCCGGAATCGGCAGGCTGCTCTGGTTTCTTGAACAGGTCGGAAGCACCCAGGCCCAGCTCGGCACGGGCTTTTTCGGTCAGGCCACGGCCGACGATCAGCGGGATACGGCCGCCAGCGCGGACTTCATCCAGCAGCACTTCGGTTTTCAGCTCGAAGGTGGTGACCAGTTCGTCGCTGTCGTGACGGCGTACTTCACCTTTGTATGGGTAAACGTCGATGACGTCGCCCATGCCCAGGTTGGTGCAGTCGAATTCGATCGGCAGGGCGCCGGCGTCTTCCATGGTGTTGTAGAAGATCGGGGCGATCTTGGTGCCGAAGCAGAAGCCACCGGCGCGCTTGTTCGGCACGTAAGGGATGTCGTCGCCGAAGAACCACAGTACCGAGTTGGTAGCGGATTTACGCGAGGAGCCGGTACCGACAACGTCGCCGACATAGGCCACCGGGAAGCCCTTGGCCTTGACGGCTTCGATCTGGGCCAGCGGGCCGACCGAACCAGGCTGCTGCGGCTCGATGCCGTCGCGGGCCATTTTCAGCATGGCCAGGGCGTGCAGCGGAATGTCAGGGCGCGACCAGGCGTCCGGGGCAGGCGACAGGTCGTCGGTGTTGGTTTCGCCAGGCACCTTGAACACGGTCAGGGTGTACTTGTCGGCGATGGCCGGGCGCGAGGTGAACCACTCGCCGGCAGCCCAGGATTCCAGGACGGCCTTGGCGTGCGTGTTGCCGGCCTTGGCTTTTTCGGCCACGTCGTGGAAGGCATCGAACATCAGCAGGGTGTGCTTGAGCTGTTCGGCCGCGACGGCGCCCAGTTCGGCGTCATCCAGCAGTGCGACCAGCGTTTCGATGTTGTAGCCGCCCTGCATGGTGCCCAGCAGTTCGGTGGCGTGCTTGCGGTCGATCAGTGGCGACTTGGCTTCGCCCTTGGCGACGGCGGAGAGGAAAGCGGCCTTGACGTAGGCAGCTTCGTCGACCCCTGGCGGTACGCGGTTGGTGATCAGGTCTACGAGGAAGGCTTCTTCGCCGGCCGGCGGGTTTTTCAGCAGCTCGACCAGGCCTGCAGTTTGTTCGGCGTTCAGCGGCTGGGGAACGATACCCAGGGCGGCGCGCTCTTCGATGTGTTTGCGGTAGGCTTCAAGCACAGTTATTTCCCTCATCAGTGGTCCCTAAAGGGGGGTCCGGGACGCTTATCCAGCATTCAATGCACCCATGCGCTGCCGCGGCTTTGTGGGCCGCCCAACCAGGGTCGCAAGGAATCCTTACAGAAGCTGCTTTCAAAGTTTTACGCCTGCAGAACGGGGACTGATGAGGGCTGGCGCGGGCATGCGAGGGATGCATGGCCCGGGCCAACGCCGTTCTACCGGATCAACTGTGCTCGTGACGCTTTGAAAACAGCTTCCAACGGACATTGTTGCCTTTGAAAAGGCCGGGTGATTCTACGGTAAAAAAAGCCTGAAGGTAAGGCGGTGTTCATGACTTTAACGAGTGACCCTGGTTAGACAAAGGGCTAACATGTGCCTGTGTTCCATCGCCAAGCTGTTGTTTTTCATGTCCAACAAGTCCATCAAAACCCCTTGCGTCGGCCTGTGCTCCACGGTGTACGGAGACACGGTGTGCCGTGGCTGCAAGCGTTTTCACCACGAAGTGATCAACTGGAACGGCTACGACGACACGCAGAAGCGCGCCGTGTGGTTGCGCCTTGAGCAGCTGCTGGTGCAGGTGATGATGGCCAAGCTTGAGGTGTTCGACAAAGGCCTGCTGCGCCAGCAACTGGAGCAGCGCTCCATCCGCTTTGTCGAGCAGCAGTCGGCGTATTGCTGGGCTTACCAGCTGATTGCCCGCGGGGCGCGGATGATCCGTGACCTGGAGGCCTATGGCATGGTGTTGCTGCCGGAGTTCCGTGACTGGGAACTGCCCCAATTGCGCGATGCGATCGATCGCGAGTTCTTCCTGCTTTCAGAGGCGCACTACCAGCGCTACATCGCCCCCAGCTTCCTGCGCGATGCCATGGGCAGCGCGCAGGGCCAGTGAGCCGGGCGAATCAGTCGCCGGTGTATTCGCAACCGCTGGTGCAGGTTTCGTGGATGCGAACCTTGGACAGCTCCGGCATCAGCGGCTTGACCTGGTCCCAGATCCACTTGGCGATCACTTCGCTGGTGGGGTTTTCCAGCCCGGGGATGTCGTTCAGGTAGTTGTGGTCCAGCTGATCATAGATCGGCTTGAAGATCGCCTTGACCTCGGCGAAGTCGCGGATCCAGCCCGTGTGCGGGTCGAGCGGGCCGGTCAGGTGCAGTCCGACCTTGAACGAGTGGCCATGCAAACGGCCGCATTTGTGCCCTTCAGGGACGTGGGGCAGGCGGTGGGCCGATTCGAATGTGAATTCCTTGAAAATTTCCACGCTGTCATAACTCTGTGTGAATCAATAATGCGCGCAGTCTACCAGCATGGCCGCTACAAGGCTTGCAGGCGTTCATGCAGCCGCCCGGTGGCGGTCAGTTCCAGCAGTTCATCCCCCAGACGCTGGCTTTCGGCAATGGCCTTGTACCAATAGCGCTTGCGCCCTGGCGCATCGCCCATGAAGCGCTTGAAGTCGTTGCGGTCGGGCAGCTTGCCGTAGGGCAGGGCGGCCAGGTATTGCGGCGAAGGCGTCATCAGCAGCACGTTTTGCAGGCGGGTGGCATCGCCCTTGCGCCAGGGCAGGGCCTTGTCGAACCAGCCGGGTACCACCTTGTCGGTGAAGTGCGGGTACAGCACCAGGTCGTCGCCGCGATAGGGCAGGTCGAGGTGATAGTCGAGCAGGCCGCCGTCGCGGTAGGTGCCGGCGCCGGCGCCGGGGATGTCTTTCACGCCCTGCATGACCATCGGTATCGACCCGGAAGCGAGCAGGGCGTGGCGCAGGTTGGTCAAGTCCAGCGGCAGGTAGCGTGAGGGGAAGTCGGTCAGCGTGTCGAGCGGAGGCGCGGCGCGCCCATCGTGCAGAATGATGCGCTCGAAGTGACGGGCCAGGCGCGAACGGCCCAAAAGGTTACTGGCAACCACCGAGCCCAGGCCCAGCCCCAGGCGGCCGCGATGGTCGTGAGCGAGCTGGCCATGGCTTTTCACCACCAGGATGTTCAGGCGGTAGTGCGGGTTGGCCAGCAGCTGGCCGTCGCGGCCCTCCAGCAGGTCATCGAGCATGCGTTGGCAACTGCGGCTGATTTCGGCCGGGGTGACGCCCTTGGCGAAATCCTGCTCGGTGTATAGCTCGCCCAGGCGACGGATGCCGGCGACCGGGTCGTCGAGGCAGGCGCTGGCGAAGCGCCAGGCACCGATCGATGCGCCGATCAGGGCACGCTGACGGGGTGCCGAGGGTAGCCACTCGCCGAACAGCGCCAGGTCCAGGCCCTGGATGCCCAGCGGCTTCGGCCCACCCGCCGCGCCCGGCAATACCCCGACATCGGCCGCCAGCAGGCCACGCTCGCGGATGTGTCGCAAGGCACGCTGGCCGGCCTTGAAGGTGAGGGCGGGGTATTTGATGTGGATGGCGCTCATGGCGGGTCTCTTGGGCATAGGAGCAGCCTTGTGCTGCGAGGGGGCCATTACAGATAACACACCTGTAGGTGCCTGTATTGGCCCTTTCGCAGCGCAAGGCCGCACCTTGCACGGCGTCGAGTCGGGTTGGCGGCGTAACTGCGCTATCATGCCGCCAGCTGTTTTCAGGTTGAATTAAGGACCGCTGGTTAATCTTAACCCCGTAGACAACTTGCACAGTTCTCAGGAGAGAAGAACGATGAAAACCATGACTGCCCTGATCACCGCCGCTGCCCTCGCCCTGGGCGCCAATGCCGCCTTCGCCAAGGACGTTCAGCCTGACGAAGTGGTCAAACTGGTCAACGCCAAGACCATCAAGTCGCTGGACGAGCTCAAGGCCGCTGCCGTGGCCAAGCACCCAGGCGCCACCGTCACTGACTCGGAACTTGAAGACGAGTACGGCCGCTACATCTACAAGGTCGAGCTGCGTGATACGCAGAACGTCGAATGGGACGTCGACATGGATGCCAAGACCGGTGAGGTGCTCAAGGACGAACGAGACAGCTGATGATCCATGTATCCCGGACGGCACGTTACCTGGCGCTCTCGCTGCTTGCCGTCTGCTCCCTGGCTGTTGCCCGCGACCTGGACCAGGATGAAGCCCTGAAGCTCCGTCAGAAGGGCATCATCCTGCCGCTCGAACAGCTGCTCGAGACCGCCCTGGGGCGTCACCCCGGGGCGCGTCTGCTGGAAGCCGAGCTGGAAGAAGACGATGATCGCTATGAATATGAAGTCGAGTTGCTGACGACTGAAGGTGTGGTGCGCGAGATCAAGCTCGATGCCAGCACCGGCGCCCTGCTCAAAGACGAGGAAGATGACTGAATGCGCCTGTTGCTTGTCGAGGACAACGTACCGTTGGCCGATGAACTGACCGCCGGCCTGCAGCGCCAGGGCTATGCCGTGGACTGGCTGGCTGATGGCCGTGACGCGGTTTACCAGGGGCAAAGCGAGCCTTACGACCTGATCATCCTGGACCTCGGCCTGCCTGGCTTGCCCGGCCTGGACGTGCTGGCCCAGTGGCGTGCCGCTGGCCTGGCCACACCGGTATTGATCCTCACCGCCCGCGGCTCCTGGGCCGAGCGCATCGAAGGGCTGAAGGCCGGGGCTGACGATTACCTGAGCAAACCCTTCCACCCCGAAGAGCTGCAACTGCGCATCCAGGCGTTGCTGCGCCGCGCCCGGGGCCTGGCCAATCAGCCGAAGCTGGAAGCGGCCGGCCTGCACCTTGACGAAAGCCGTCAGTGCGTGAGCCGCGACGGGGTGGATGTGCAACTGACCGCCGCCGAGTTCCGCCTGCTGCGCTACTTCATGCTGCACCCGCAGCAGATCCTGTCCAAAAGCCACCTGGCCGAGCACCTCTACGACGGTGAAACCGAGCGCGACTCGAACGTGCTGGAGGTCCACGTCAACCATTTGCGCCGCAAGCTGGGCCGCAGTGTGATCGAAACCCGTCGCGGGCAAGGCTACATCTATGCCGGGAGCGGCGAGTGAAGTCGATCCAGGCGCGCCTGAGCCTGGGCCTGGTGGCGGTACTGGTGGTGGTCGGCGTGGTGCTGGCGCAACTGACCTTGTGGCTGTTCGAGGCCGGTCTGCAACGTTATCTGGAAAACGGCCTGCGCAACGAAAGCGAGAACCTTCTGGTGGCATTGGTGCGCGGGCCTTCGGGCCTACAGCTGGATGAGCGGCGCATCTCGGCTGCCTATCAGCGGCCGTTTTCCGGTTACTACTTCCGCATCGATTTCGACCAAGGTACCTGGAGGTCTCGTTCGCTGTGGGACCTGGACATGCCCAAGCCCGCAGCGCCCGGGCTTTCCGATAGCCATGAACTCGGCCCGGAAGGCCAGCAACTGCTGGCCCTGCGTGCCGACTACCGGCGCCTGGGCCAGGACATTTCGATCAGTGTGGCTCAGGACTATTCGCCGGTGCGCGAAGGTTTCCGACGCTTGCAGCAGATCGGCCTGGGCATGGGCCTGGTGGCGCTGATCCTGATTCTGGTGCTGCAGCGCATCACGGTTACCCGCTCGCTGCGGCCGCTGGAGCGGGCGCGCCAGCAGATCGCCCAACTGCAGCAGGGGCAGCGCTCGCAGCTGGATGCCGAGGTGCCCAGCGAGTTGGTACCGCTGGTGGGGCAGATCAACCACTTGCTTAGCCATACCGAAGACAGCCTGCGCCGTTCACGCAATGCCCTCGGTAACCTCGGCCATGCGCTGAAGACGCCGCTGGCGGTGCTGCTGAGCCTGGCTTCCAGTGAACGCCTGCAGGGTCTGCCGGAGGTGCGCGCGCAAATGCGCGAGCAGTTGCAGCAGATTCAGGAACGCCTGGCGCGCGAGCTGAACCGTGCGCGCCTGGCAGGGGATGCGCTGCCGGGCGCGCAGTTCGATTGTGATGCCGAACTGCCGGGGTTGCTCGGGACCTTGGGCATGATTCATGGCGAGGGCCTGCTGCTGGCAAGTGACGTGTCACCCGGGCTGTTGTTGCCATGGGACCGCGAGGACGTGCTGGAACTGTTGGGTAATCTGCTGGACAACGCCTGCAAGTGGGCTGACAGCGAGGTGCGCGTGGGTATCGCGTCGAACGCCGAGGGCTACCGGCTGTGGGTCGATGACGATGGCCCGGGTATTGCGCAAGACCAGCGGCAGCAGGTGCTGGAGCGAGGTTCACGGCTGGACGAGCAGGTGGCTGGGCATGGGCTGGGGTTGGGCATCGTGCGCGATATCGTCGACGCATGGGGTGGGCGACTGGCCTTGCTGGAGAGCCCGCTGGGCGGGTTGCGGGTGAGTATCGACCTGCCGCGCAAGGCTCGTTGATGCCGGGGCCGCTGTGCGGCCCATCGCGACACAAGGCCGCTCCCACAGGTGTACGCAATACCCTTTGGCCCTATCAGTACTGCAAAAAAATTGCAGTACAGCCGCAGTTTTTTGAATTAGCCCAAATTCCCCCCTCCCGGCAAAATCCCCCCACGAAACTCTGCGGTTTCCATCTCTCCACGGACGGAGCCCCTTGTGGTATTGCATGCGCAATACGAGGCCCAGGCCAACTCGGCTGGGCTTTCTTTTTAAACAGAAAAACCAAAGATCCCGATTGCCCAAATGTCTGCCTCGCGTTCCGAAAGTCGTCTGCAGCGGCTGTTGCCGGCCCCTCTCAACATCCCCCCAAAAGAATGGTTGCGTGCCGGTATCGGTGCGCTGCTTGGCCTGTTCCTCGCGGGCTGGCTGACCAGCCTGGCCTATGGCCCCAGCATCGCCCTGCACTTGCTCGGCCCGCTGGCTGCTTCGGCGGTACTGGTGTTTGCGGTGCATTCCGGCCCCTTGGCCCAACCTTGGCCGGTGTTGGGCAGCTACGCCCTGGCGGGTGCAGTGGGGCTGGCCATGCGCGAAGGCTTCGGCCCCGAGCTGTGGGTGGCTGCTGCGGCGCTCGGCATCTCGATCCTGGTCATGTGCCTGTTGCGCTGCCTGCACCCGCCGGGTGGCGGTGTGGCAGTGAGCGCGGTGCTGGCCGACCCGGGGTTGACCGCCCTGGGCGATCACCTGCTGGAGCCGGTGCTGCTCAATGCGTTGATCCTGGTGACAGTGGCAATCGCCTACAACCGTTTGACGGGGGTGCGCTACCCGAAAGGCGCGGTGCCACGCAAAGACCTGCACCACACCCATGACCCACTGCCCGGCGAGCGGGTCGGCATCCGCAGTGAAGACCTGGACCAGGCCCTGGAAGAGCTGGGCGAGTTCGTCGACGTCACCCGTGACGAGCTGGAGCGCATCATCCGCGCCACCGAGCAGCACGCCCTGCAGCGCAGCCTTGGCGGTATCACCGCGGCCTCGGTGATGTCCCGCGATGTGCAGTTCGCCACGCCTGATACCACACTGGAGCAGGCCTGGAAAATGCTCGCCAGCCATCACCTGAAAACCCTGCCTGTCCTGCAGCACGGCAAGCTTGTAGGCATCGTCAGCCTCAGCGACCTGGTTGGCCCGGCGATGCAGCGTGGGCGTTTCAGCTGGCGCGGTCTGTTCGGCCGCCAGGCGGTGCGCATGGCACAAGTGATGAGCAGGCGGGTTGTCAGTGTCAGCAGCCAGCACCCGTTGGAACGCCTGCTGCCCTTGTTGTGCGAACAAGGCCTGCACTGCTTGCCGGTGCTTGATGGCGACAAGCTGGTGGGGGTGATCACCCAGACCGACCTGATCGCCGGCCTCAAGCGTCAGTTGCTCAGCAAGACCGAGGCTTCAGATAACCGGGTCCCAGCGTTGTGACCAGTCGCTGGCGCCGGCAGCTACCAGCCGACGCAGGATCGCGAAGGCCTGTTGCAGGGCTTCGCTGTCACGTTTACGCGGGTACACCAGAAAGGTCGGGTAGGTGAACTCCGGTGCCTGCGGTACCCGCTCGAACACGCCGCTGTCCAGATAGGCCTGCACCACCCGCGTGCGGAAGTAGCCACTGCCACCTTGGTCGAGTATGAACTGCAGGGCCAACGGGCCAAGGTTGAAGCTTAGCGCCGGGCGCGCGCAGTCGGGCAGGGCCGCATCATGCTGGCGGCGGAAGGCCTCGCCCCAGTCGATGTAGATGTACGGCTCGGGCCGCTCGACCCGGCGCACGCGAATCAGCTTCTCTTCCATCAACTGCTCCACCTGCAGGCCTGGACCGTAGGTCGGCTGGTAGACCAGCGCGGCGTCCAGCAAGCCCATCTCGACCTTGCGCAGCAGCGACTCTCCATCGCTGACTTCGCTGCGGATGGCATGGCTGGGCAGTTCACGGTGCAGGGCACTTACCCAGTCGAGCATCATCGGGTTGCCCAGGCTCACCTCGCCGCCCACATGCAGCACCTGCTGGCAACCTTCAGGCAACGGCAGGTCGCGGCGCGCGGCTTCCCAGGTTTGCACCAACTGGTTGGCATAACTGACGAACGCTTCGCCATCGCTGGTCAGGCTGGCGCCGCTGCGGCTACGCACGAACAGCTGGCAACCCAGTTGCTGTTCCAGGCGCTGCACGCGCGCGGTGATCGCGGTTTGTGACACGAACAGGCGTTCGGCCGCGGCGACCAGGCTGCCGCAACGCACAATTTCCAGGAAGGTACGGGCCTGCTCGATGTCCATGGGCTGCTCGGTGGTTGAAGGGGAGGCCTATTCTAGAGGCTTTGCACCGTTATGGGGCGTAATTGCGTTGTCTGCAAATTTGCAGGTCGGTTGTGACTTTAGTCCCATGGCGGCGTGGGTATAGCGGTCCATACTCAAGTTTCGCCCTTCAATAACAACAAGTACCGGGTTTCTAACGACATGAGCTACCAGCACAGCTACGCCCATTCCATTTCCGACCCTGCCGCTTTCTGGGCGGAACAGGCCGCACACCTGGCCTGGCACCGCAAGCCTGCCCTGACCCTGCAAGCTAACGCCGACGGTACTCACCGCTGGTTCGCGGATGGCCGCCTGAACAGCTGTTACCTGGCCCTCGATCACCAGATCGAGCAGGGCCGGGGCGAGCAGTTGGCGCTGATCTACGATTCGCCAGTGACCGGCGTGCAGCAGACCTACACCTACAACCAGTTGCGCGACGAGGTGGCACGCCTGGCCGGTTTGCTGCGCCAGCTGGGGGTGAACAAGGGCGATGGCGTGATCATCTACATGCCCATGGTGCCGCAAGCGGCCATGGCGATGCTGGCCTGCGCGCGGATCGGCGCGGTGCATTCGGTCGTGTTCGGTGGCTTTGCCGCCAACGAGTTGGCCCTGCGCATCGATGACGCCCGGCCCACCTTGTTGCTGACGGCATCGTGCGGGCTGGAGTTCGACCGGGTCATTGCATACAAACCGCTGGTTGACCGTGCCCTGCAACTGGCCCGGCACCAGCCGCGCAATGTGCTGGTGCTGCAGCGGCCACAGGCGCACGCTGAACTGCTGCCAGGCCGCGACCTGGACTGGCAGGCGGCCTTGGCCGACGCCGAGCCGGTGGCGCCCGTCGAGCTTGATGCCGGCGACCCGCTGTACATCATGTATACCTCAGGCACCACCGGTAAGCCCAAGGGTATCGTCCGGGAAAACGGCGGCAATGCCGTGGCGCTGTGTTACGCCATGCGCCATATCTATGGCATGCAGGCCGGCGATGTGTGGTGGGGCATTTCCGACGTCGGTTGGGTGGTCGGTCATTCACTGATCGTCTACGGGCCGTTGATGAGCGGCTGTACCACGGTGTTCTACGAAGGCAAGCCAATCCGCACCCCGGATGCTTCGGCCTATTGGCGGGTGGTGGAGCAGTACCGGGTCAACGCGCTGTTCTGTGCACCTACGGCCATGCGCGCCATCCGCAAGGAAGACCCGGAGGGCGACCTGATTCGCAAACATGACCTCAGCTCGCTGCGGCAACTGTTCCTGGCGGGGGAAAAGCTGGATTCCAGCACCCATGAATGGCTGGAACGGGTGAGTGGCAAGCCGGTGCACGACCACTGGTGGCAGACCGAGACCGGCTGGCCGGTCACCGCGCCTTGCGTCGGGCTGGAGGGCAGCGCGGCGAAGCCAGGGTCGAGCAACCGCGCGGTGCCGGGTTACAACGTTCGTGTACTGGATGACGAAGGCCACTTGCTCGGGGCCAACCATCAGGGTTCGATCGTGATTGCCCTGCCATTGCCACCCGGTTGCAGTCAGACGCTGTGGGGGGATCACGAGCGCTACCTGCAGGCCTATCTGCGCACGTATCCGGGGTACTACCACACGGGTGACGGCGGCTATCTGGACGATGATGGCTTCGTCTACATCATGGGGCGCACCGATGATGTGATCAACGTTTCCGGTCATCGGTTGTCCACCGGCGAAATGGAAGACCTGGTCGCCCGGCACCCGGCGGTAGCGGAGTGTGCTGTGATCGGCGTGCATGACGAAATCAAGGGCCAGGTACCGCTGGCGCTGGTGGTACTCAAGGATGGCGAGAGCATTGCCGAGGCGCAGTTGCTGGTGGAGCTGGTGGGCAGCGTGCGCGAGGAAATTGGCCCGCTGGCCTGTTTCAATCGGGTACGGCTGGTGAAGCGCCTGCCCAAGACCCGTTCCGGCAAGATTCTGCGGGCGGTGCTGCGCAAGATTGCCGATGGGCAGGATTATGTGCCGCCTTCGACCCTGGATGACCCTGCAGTGCTGGGAGAGATCGAAGCGGTGCTGGCGGATTTGCCCAGGGCGGGTTGATGGTTTGACCACGATGGCCCTTTCGCGGGCGGGACGCGCAACGGTGGTTCGGCAGAGGCCGTGGACACACATTGGTGATTGGGCGCAGTCCAGGTCGTCGTAGGAGCGGGTTCACCCGCGAAAGGGCCGTTTCAGGCATTGCAGGCTCAGGGGGCAATCTGGTGCAGTTGCCCCAACCGGCTGCGGGTACGCATCAGGTCGGCCAGCGGGCCGCCCAGGCTCTCTTCCAGCGGACGTTTACCTATGACAATCACCCGCCGATCCTGGTCATACAGCACATCCACCAGATTGACGAAACGCTGCTGAGCCGCCAGCGAACACGCCGAGAGGTCATCCAGCCCATCGATCACCCACTCGTCATACTCCCTGGCCAGCACCAGGTAGTCGATGACCGCGGTGGCCTTCTCGCACAGATCGTCAAAGCCAAGCACCACCCGCCGGCCATCGATGGCCAGCGCCCGCAGCGGGCGCTTGTTCACGTCCAGTATCACCGGTTGTTCGTTCGGCACGTTCAGCGCCTGGCGCTGCGCCGCATCACCCGGCCAGACATAATGGCCCTGGGTAAAACGCTGATGCTCGCGGTTGGCCGGCAAGCTGCGAAAATCCGTGTCGCCACCGACTTCGAGCACGTGCATCGAGCTGTTGATCAGGCGAATGACCGGCAGAAAACGCTCGTGATACAGCGGGTTGGGCAACAGCCCTTCGGGCGCGTAGTTAGAGGTCACCAGCAGGTACACGCCACGGGCGAACAAGGCGTTGAACAGCCGGGTGAGCAGCATGGCATCGCCTATGTCATGCACGTGGAATTCGTCGAAGCACAGCACCCGGCAACCACCCACCAGCTCGTCCAGCGTTGCGCCCAGCGCGTCGTCCAGCGCCCGGTGGCGGTGCATGCCCTGGTGCAGGCGTGCAAAGAAATCATGAAAATGCAGGCGCAGCTTGGCGGCTATCGGCACGGCCTGGAAAAAGCCATCGAGCAGCCAGCTTTTACCCCGGCCGACCGAGCCGTACAGGTACAGACTGCGCGGTTGACCTTGTTCAAGCTGCGTCAGTTGTTCGGCCATGCAGTGGATTACCCGCCGCTGACCGTCACTCAGCTGATAACCGCGGCTGTGCGCCTTGTCCTCGAACCAGCCGAGCAGCTCGCTCTGTTGATTGGCGGTGCCGCGCAAGCGTTGGCCAAGCTGGCGCAGCGGGGTAGGGATCCAGGCAGACAAAAGCAACGCTCCTTGGGCGATGGCGGGGCAGCCTGCAGCTTGCCCGAGAGCGGCCATTTTGACTAATAGAGAAAGTGCCGGGCAATCATCACTTCTTGCGATAGGTCTGGCCGCCTCTTGTGCCTGTGCGGGCTATGCCTTTCGCTCCAGCTGGCGCTCGATCATGTACTTCACCGCCAGGCGACGCTCCTTGAGGTGGCGCAGGTCTTCATCGACGAAGTTACCGGCCGATATCGATTCGGCAGCCAGCACCTGGTTGTCGATGTCCACGTACTCGTCCAGCAGGCGATCCAGCGCCTTGTCCTGCTGGCGGCGCTGCTGGACGATTTCGCGCGGGTAGTGCAGGTCCTGGTAGAGGTCGTGAGAGACAGGCATGGGGTCCTCCTTGGTCAATGCAATGGGCTTATCTGATTGGAAGTGCGGAATGCGATTGTGTTGAAGCGAGGCGGGCTGAAACCGACGGACGGTCGCTGCACCAACACCGAAATGACTAACTCGCTGTTTTTTGGCAATTTTTTTTATCAGGGGGGTTCACAGACCGAAAGTTTGTTGTTAAAGTGCCGCGCATTCCAAGACAACAACCCAGTTGTCACTCAGTTGGAATTGTCAGAGCAGCAAATGCTGCATCCGATACAGGGGCGTCGCCAAGCGGTAAGGCAGCAGGTTTTGATCCTGCCATGCGTTGGTTCGAATCCAGCCGCCCCTGCCATTTTTCAAGATTCAAACGTATTCAACCCGGTGCCAGGAAAGATGAGCACTGGGTTTTCGCGTTTTTGCGATTTTGCGCGCCTCCGCGCCTCCTGAGCGCGGGTCGTGCCGTACCGGGTTACCCGGAAATCCCCAGCATTTCGTTCAGCGCCCTGGCCAGTTCATCAGCCTGCACCGGCTTCTGGATCACCAGGCTGCCCGGCAGTTCCAGCCCCTGCAACTCCGCATAACCGGTAAGAAACACCACCGGCAGGCGGGGGTACCGTTCGCGGGCAGCCAGCGCCAGTTGTGCACCATTGAACTCGGGCATGGCGAAATCAGTCAGCAGCAGGTCAATGTCGTCATCCAGCAAGGCCAATGCCTGCTCGCCGCTGTGCGCCTGGCGCACCTGGTAGCCGTATTGGCGTAACACATCGCCTAGCATGTCGCGCACCAGGTGGTCGTCGTCCACCAGCAGCACCGTGCGGTTATGGCCGCTTTCGCTGATCGACTGACTGAGCACTGCTGGCACGGGTTCGTTCACCATCTCCTCTTTTACCGCCGGCAGGTATACCGCCACTTCGGTACCGCGACCGAGTGTGGTGTCGATGCGCACACCGCCACCGGACTGCTTGGCGAAGCCGAACACCTGGGCCAGGCCCAGGCCCGAACCTTTGCCGATGTCCTTGGTGGTAAAGAAAGGCTCGAATACCTTGGCCAGCACCTCTTCGCTCATGCCGCAACCCGTATCGCGGATGCTCAGCATCACGTACTCGCCCGGGTCCGGGTCTTCCGGGCGTTGCGGGCGCTGGTCGATATGGGTGTTGCGCGTTGTCAGGGTCAGCTGGCCGCCGTCGGGCATGGCATCGCGGGCATTGATCGCCAGGTTGAGGATGATCATCTCGGTCTGGGTGGGGTCGGTCAGTGCCTGCCACAGGGCCAGGTCAAGGTCCAGGCGCACCGAGACGTTGCCACCCAGCGTGCGGCGCAGCAGCTCCTCCAGGCCGGCCAGGGTACGGTTGAGGTTCAGCGGCACCGGCTCCAGACGCTGGCGGCGGGAGAAGGCCAGCAACTGCGAGGTCAGCTTGGCGCCACGCTCGCCCGCTTCGCGGATATGGGTGAGGCGAGTGCGGGCCTTGTCCAGGTCGGCCTTGGCCAGATCGCGCTCCAGAAAGCTGGCACCGGTGAGTATCACCGTCAGCAGGTTATTGAAGTCATGCGCCACGCCAGCCGTCAGTTGCCCAACTGCTTCCAGCCGCTGCATCTGCTGCAGCGCGGCCTCGATGCGCTCGCGCTCGTTGATCTGTTCGCGCAGCCGGGCGTTGGCGTCTGCCAGGCCCAGGGCGGCTTCGCGCTCGCTGGTGATGTCGCGTGCCACCACGTACAGCAGGGTGTCCTCCGGCACCACCACCCACGACAGCCAGCGCTGTTGGCCGCCGGCATGCAGGATGCGGCCGACAAAGCGTGCGCTGGTGCGGCCGTGGGCGAGGGCGGCCAATTCGGTGAGTAACTGTTCCTGGTCGTGCTCAGGCAGCAGGTGCAGCAAGGAGGACTGGCTCAGGCGTTCGCGCGAGAAGCCCAGGCTGGCTTCCCAGGCGGGGTTCAGTGCGACCGGGGTCAGGTCTTTGTTCAGCACGGCCAGCAAATCTTGTGACAGCTCCCAGGCACGATCGCGTTCGCGGGTACGGCGTTCGACCCGCTCGCCAAGCATCTCGTTCAGCTGACGCAGCGCCTGGGTGGCCTGGCGTTGCGCGTGGATGTCCTGCAGTACGCCGGAGAAGCGAACGCACTGATCATCGACGAACTGGCTTTGGCCGCTGCTCAGCAACCAGCGAGGCTCCAGGCCATTGGGTTGCGCGATCCGAAACTCCACGCGGTAATGACCGTCACTTTCCGGGCGCATGGCATGTTCCACCGCCTCGCGCACCAGTGGCAGGTCGTCGGGGTAGATGCCGGCGTAGAACACTTCAAGGCTCATTTCGGTGCTGGTGGGCAGGCCGAACAAGGTCTTGCAGCGGTCATCCCACAGCAACAGGCCCTCTTGCGGGCGCAGGTCCCAAGTGCCCATGCCGGCGGCGTCGATGGCAATGCGAGCACGTGCTTCGACGTCCGCCAGGGCCTCTTCGGCGCGGCGACGGCGCTGGCGTTCCTGTACTTCGCTCAGGGCGCGGCGCACGGCTTTGGGCAGCAGTGGCAGGTTCTTCTTCAGCACATAGTCGGTCGCGCCCAGGCGGATCATTTCCACCGCGTGCTCTTCGCCATAAATGCCGGACAGGAATATGAACGGGATGTCGGGTGCCAGGCGTTGGGCGATGGCCAGCACTTCTGTGCCGGACGAGCCTGGTAGCACGCAGTCACACAAGATCAGGTCGTAGCGGGCCTGGCGCAGGGCATGTTCGACACCCGCATGGTCGAATACCAGCTGCGACTGCACATGCAGCCCGCTGCGCTCCAGGCGCATCAGGGTAAGCTCGGCGTCCATCGAGCTGTCTTCGACCATCAGTAGTTTCAACGGCGTTTGCTGCATCGTCGCGGCGGCCTCAGTTGCTACCGCGACGGTTCAGTCGCAGTGAGCCGGGTGGCGGTTCGTTTAGCACTGCCCAGAATACCCCGAGGTCGGAGATGGCGGTGACGAATTCCTTGAACTCCACGGGTTTGACCACATAAGCGTTTACCCCCAGCTCGTAGGCACGCAACAGGTCGGGCTCTTCGCGCGAAGAGGTCAGCATCACGGTGGGGATGCTGCGCAGCTCGGCAGTGGCGCGCACTTCCTTGAGCACTTCCAGGCCGTCGACCTTGGGCAGTTTCAGGTCGAGTAACAGCACGGCAGGGTTGCCGTCATCGCGCTTGGCATAGGCGTTGCGGCGCAGCAAGTAGTCGAGGGCATCGGCGCCGTCACGCAGCACGATGACCTCGTTGGCCAACTGGCTGCGCTCCAGGGCCAGCAGGGTCAGCTCCAGGTCTCGGGGGTTGTCTTCGACCAGCAGAATGGGCTTGAGCATGATGGTAGCGATGCCTCAGGTAGCAGTGTTTCGGGGTAGGGTGAAGTGGAAGCTGGCGCCTTGGTCGACCTGGCCAGTGGCCCAGACTCGACCGTCATGGCGCTCGATGATGCGGCGTACGCTCGCCAGGCCAATGCCGGTGCCTTCGAAATCTTCCATGCGGTGCAGGCGCTGGAAGACGCCGAACAGCTTGTTGGCGTAGGCCATGTCGAAGCCCACGCCATTGTCGCGGATGCAGACCTCGGTTTCTTCAGGGTGCTGTACGGCATTGATGCCGATGCGAGCAGGATTGCGGCCGCGAGTGTACTTGATGGCATTGGCTATCAGGTTGTGCAAGGCCATGTTGATGAATGCCGGGTCGCCGATCACCTTGGGCAGTGGGGCGATGTCCCAAACGATTGCGCGGCCTTCGTAATCGGGGGCCAGCTCGCTGCGAATGGCCTCGACCAGGGCGTTGAGGTCGACGTCGGACAGGCGCAAGGCCGAGCGCCCCATCTGCGAGAAGTTGAGCAGGTTGTCGACCAGGCTGCCGGCAAAGTGCGCCGCTTCACCGATATGCTGGAGGAAGCGCTTGCCGCGTTCGCTCAGGCCTTGGCCTTCGATTTCGCCAAGCAGTTCGGTATAGCCGGCGATGTGCCGCAGCGGTGCGCGCAGGTCGTGGGAAACACTGTAGGAAAACGCTTCGAGCTCCTTGTTGGAACGGCGCAATTCGCCAGCCAGTTGTGCCAGCTCTTCCGCCTTGCGCAGGACAATGCCCAGCACAGCGCTGCGCAGCTCCATCACGCCCTCGATCACCAGTGGGTCCCACGCCTGACAATAGCCGCGCAGTTCTTCCTGCCAGCGTTCAAAACTGTGCCGTGGGTCGAGGTTGCCCTGTGGCCCGACCTGCTTGGTCGGCTGCCCGGCCCAGTTGACCGTGCGTATCTGCTCGGGGCGGAACCACAGCAGGTAGTGCGAGTGGATCTGCGAGATGGCCACTGCCAGCACCCCGCCAGCATGGTTTGCCAGCTCGGGCAGCTCAGTGATGTCGCGGCGCAGGTTGTCGCTATGGAACACGCTGTCTTCGTCACGTTGGCCTAGCCAGTGCACCAGCGCCGTCACCTGGGCCTCAGGCGGGGTCTGGCCGATCAGGTCACAGCGCTCGGCCGAGATCACTGCCGCGCCCTGGGCGTCGGCGAAGGCCAGCAGCACGTGGGGCAGGTCGCGCAAGCCGTCACTGACGCTGTCGTGGTCGGCCATGGACGAGATCATGCGTACGATGTGCTGGCGCAGCGCCAACAGCTTGCGCGTGCTGGCATGGGACTCGCGGGACTCTATCTGCAACGACAGCACGCTGGCCAACAGCTCGCAGGCCGTGCGGGTGCGCAGGTCCACCGGGCGTGGCTGCTGATGGTGGCAGGAAATCAGCCCCCACAGCTCGCCGTCGACCACGATCGACAGCGACATCGAGGCCAGCGTGCCCATGTTGCGCATGTACTGCAGGTGCACGGGTGACACGCTGCGCAGTACAGCGAAACTCATGTCCAGCGCCTTGCCAGTGCGCGGGTTGGTGGCGGGTAGCAGTGGCGAGGGCTGATAGTTGGCATCCTCGATCACGCGGATACGGTTGACCCGGTACAGCTCGCGCGCCTGGCGCGGGATGTCTGCAGCCGGGAAACACAGGCCTGCGTAGCTGGGGTAGCCCGGGTCGGCTACCTCGGCCAGCACCTGGCCATTGCCTTCGGCATCGAAACGGTAGGCCTTGACCCGCCCAAAGCCGGTGATGCGTTTTAGCTGCAGCACCGCTTGTTGCAGCAGGTCTTCGATACTGCCGGCCAGTTGCAGACTGGCGACAAAGCTGCGCACCAACGGGTAGTAGTCGCCTTGCCCGACCAAGTCTGCTGGCAGGCGGGGCGGTTCGAACTCGGCAATCAGTACCTGATCGTGGCAATGGACCAGCATGTGCAGCAGGGCACTGATGGGTGCGCCCTGGCGCAAGCGCACGTCGCCAATGTGGAAGGGGAAGACTTCATCTTCGGGAAGCCGTGTGAGGTGTGCGTGCAGGTCAAAGCCCTCGTGAACCAGGTCGGCGAAGTGGCAACCGATCAGTTCGCGGGCTGGCAAGCCCAACCAGTGCTCGACATTTTCACTGGCCTGCAGCACGCACAGGTCGGTGGCATCCAGCACCAGCAGAAAGCCGTGAGGCTGGATGCTGCCCGGAACCTGGATCGGTTCTTGGGCACAGCGCTCCATGGCGTCTGCCAGTGAGTTGTCTGCAGTCATGATTGAAAAAGCTCCTGTCATGTCCGTCCGTGTACGGCACAGGTGTCTGGCGCGGGACGAATACGATTCACCCTAACAGAATCCCGGCGAATTTACCGGCTCCTGGCCATTGGAGGCACGGGGTGGCCACGGGTTCTGTGCGGTACAGGCTTTTTTTGATGCCACGGTATCGCTTTGTCGCTAATACAAAAAAAATGGCTTTATGCCACATCGGCTGCGCCGCCTCACTGCTACGCTCAGTTCAAGACGTTTCGATAAGGATAACAAGGTGACGGAGCGCATGCTGGCCGCGCTGTTCGGCCTGTTGTTCAGCGGCACTACCGTGGCTGCGGATTTTCTCGTGGAGGTGCGGGTACTGGTGCAGCGTGGCTGCATGCTGGTCAACCAGACCCGCGATGCGGGAGCCCAGGCCCTGGGGCGGATTGACCTGGGTGCTACGGCGCGCCTGGATGGCCCTGGCGCGCCCTTGAGTGGTGTGCTGCTGAGCCAGCGTCCGCCGCGCCTGGAGTGCAACCCGGATACGCCCTATCAGGTGCGTGTCGATGGTGGCCTGCATGGTGGCATCGGCGAACTGCGCTACCTGGCCAGCGACGATCGCCTGGCGCGGCCCATTCCTTACCGCTTGTACCGTGACGCTGCCTGGCGTGAGCCGCTGGCAGTGGGGGTAGCCCAGTCGGCGCGTATACCGGGCAGCGGTTCGGTTGAATTGCCGCTGTATGCACGTATCGACAAACTGGCCTGGGTGCCGGATGCAGGGGTTTATGCCGATCTGCTGAAAGTCACCGTCACCTGGTAAGGACGCCACCATGCACAAGGACGCCATGCCATGAGCCGCACTTCGATCCTGTTGCTCACCCTCGGCCCGCTGCTGGTCCCCGGCGGTGCGGTGCATGGCAGCACCACCGGTTTCATCCAGGCGCGGCTGGTGATCAGCGCGTCTTGCCAGATCAGCAGCAACGAGACGCAACCGGCCGTGCTGGGTGACCCAGGCGTACTGGACTTTGGCGAGCGCGGTCCGAACTGGGACCAGCCGTTGCGCAGCCAGGTGGACGAAGTGGGCGGTCAGGGTAGCCTGCAGATCAGTTGCACGCCTGAGGTTCGGGCCTTCAACGTGCGTATCAATGGTGGCCTCAATGGCGACGATGGCATTCGCCGCCTGAGCAACGGCCGTGAACTGATTCCATACCAGCTGGCGGTTGACCCGGGCGGCAGCAGCCGCTACGGCGTCGGCCAGGCACGGGCCTTCACCATTAGCAGCAGCCAGCAAGTACCGATTCCCATCTACGGTGTGGTAGTGGCGCAACCGCGTGCGCTGCCGGCCGGGCTTTACCGCGACACCCTCAGAGTGACCCTGGACTGGTAACCACGCAAGGAGACTCCGATGCGAACGAACCTTTCATTTTGCGTCCTCGCAGGCCTGGGCCTGGCGTTGGCTTCCCAGGCCCAGGCGGCCACGGTAACGGGAAGTATCAGCTCGACCCTCACGCTGACTGCGGCGTGCCAGGTCAATGGCACATCGGGCACGTCGGGGCTTAACTTCGGAGCCCTGGACTTCGGTACCCAGGATGCCTTGTTCGTTACCGCCGATGCCCAGGTGCTGGGAGGCGGGGGAGGCGCCATGAGCATCCTGTGCTCGGCAGGTACGGTGCCTGTGATCAAAGTGCGTGCCGGCCTGCATGACGGCCAGTCGAGCGGCGGCTCCCGTGCGCTCGCCGATGGTTCTGGCAACTTTGTGCCGTATGACCTCTATACCGACGCTGGGCGTACGGCGTTGCTGGCGGTCGACGACACCATCACCCTGCCGACCAGTACCGGCGCCGCTCAGACGGTCAACCTTTACGGCAAGGCCGTCGGCAAGGCAGGCCTGCCCGCAGGGGTCTACAGCGACACGATCTCGGTCGAGCTGTCGTTCTGACCCATGCGCGGCTGGCTGGCAGGGGGCCTGACTGGCGTCAGCATGTTGTTGGCCGCCCCATTGGGGGCAGTGACCACCAGTACCTTCACGGTGACGGCGCAGGTTGTCGCCGGGTGCCTGGTGGTGGGGGGTGTCACCAGCTACGGCACGCTCGATTATGGCTCGCAGTCGGCGCTGTCCACGGGCCTGCTCAGCACATCGCTGGGTGGTTCTACCGTGACGTTCCAGTGCACGCCGGGCGTGGCCATGAGCATGAGCCTGGACGGCGGGCAAAACAGTGCCAGTGGCACACGCAACCTGAAGCGCACCAGTGGCACGCAAGTGCTGGCCTACCAGTTGTACCGGGACGCCGCCTATAGCCAGGCCTTGGGGATCGGTCAGAGCGTGGCGGTGAGCTATTCCGACCCGACGGCGATCAAGCTACCGGTGTACGGGCGGGTTCAGCTGACCGGCACGCAGCCGGCAGGGACCTACACCGATGTGGTGCAAGTGACGGTGACCTGGTAACGGCCAGCGCCACCCATGACAAGTGTCTAAGGAGAGCTGCATGCGGGCAGGCGCGAAGTGGACGCGTGGATTGACTGGATTATTGTCGCTGGCAAGCCTGCCGGCCTGGGCGGCCACTTCGGTGCTGATCTGGCCGATCGACCCGGTGCTGGAGGCCGACCAGAAGGCAGGTGCGTTGTGGCTGGAAAACCGTGGCACTGCGCCGGCAAACCTGCAGGTGCGGGTATTCGCCTGGCGCCAGGGTGATTACCAGGAGCAGTTCCAGGCGCAGCGCGAGATTATCGGCAGCCCACCGGTCGCCAACATTGCACCCGGGCAGAAGCAGCTGATCCGCCTCACCCGTACCGGCCCTTCACCCGCCGGCCAGGAGCAGGCCTACCGCATCATCATCGACGAGATTCCGCCCGCCATCCCGGTTGACAAGGCCGAGCCCGGCGCGACGGCGGCCATTCGTTTGCAGATGCGCTATTCGGTGCCGCTGTTCGTCTATGGCGAAGGGCTGTGGGGCAAGGCCGACCCTGAAGGCAGACGCAATGCCGAGGGCGTGGGCAAGCCACAGCTCAGTTGGCGCCCGGTGACGGTGCAGGGCAAGCCCTACATTGAACTGCGTAACACGGGCCCGGTACATGCGCGGCTGACCGATGTGGTCGTGCAGCAAGGCAGCCAGAGCAAGCCACTGGCTGAAGGCCTGCTGGGTTATGTGCTGCCGGGGGCAAGCATGCGCTGGCCGGCTCCCGTGGCATCCGGCAACGGCAGCGTGCTCATGGGCAGGGTCAACGGTCAGCGCTCGGCGGACGCCATCCGCCAAGGCCAATGAGCCAACGGCTGAATGAAGTGCAGGGGCCAGGGAGGACCCGGCAATGGTTGGAAACCGTGTGTGAAATGGCTCCCGGCGACGACGTGCCGCTGGTGCCTGGGGCTGGCCATGGTCAGCCCCGCGCTGGTACTGGCCGACGACTTGCCCCCACCGCCCACGGAGATGTCCGCCATCGCCGAGGCCACCCTTTACCTCGACCTGGTGGTGAACCAGATGCCCAGGGTTGACCTGATACCGGTGCAGCAGCGGGCCGGGCGGTTGTACCTGGACAGCGACGTATTGCGTGCAGCCGGCGTCTCGCTGCCGGGCAACCCTCAGGGGGAGGTGGCCCTGGACAGCATCGCGGGGCTGCACACCGACTACGACAGTCAGAACCAGCGCCTGCTGCTGCAGGTTCCGCCAGCCTGGTTGCCAGAACAGCAAGTGGGTGATCGCAACCTTTACCCGGCCAGCGATGCGCGCAGCAGTTTCGGCGCTTTGTTCAACTACGACCTGTACCTCAACGATACCGATGAAGGCGGCACATACCTGGCCGCCTGGAACGAGCTGCGCCTGTTCGACAGCTGGGGTACCTTTTCCAGTACCGGGCAGTGGCGTCAGTCTTTCAATGGCGCACAGGCGGACGATACCCGCCGTGGCTTCATGCGTTACGACACCACCTGGCGCTTCACCGACGAGCAGCGCCTGCTGACCTACGAAGCCGGTGACTTCGTGACGGGCGCCTTGCCCTGGAGCAGTTCGGTGCGGGTGGGCGGAGTGCAGCTGTCACGCGACTTCGCGGCGCGTCCGGATCTTGTCACTTACCCGTTGCCTGCGTTCGCCGGCGAAGCGGCGGTGCCGACGTCGCTCGACCTGTTCATCAACGGTTTCAAGTCCAGTACCACCGAACTGCAGCCAGGCCCGTACACCCTGACCAACGTGCCGTTCATCAACGGTGCCGGGGAGGCGGTGGTGGTCACCACTGATGCCCTTGGCCGGCAGGTGTCGACCACCTTGCCGTTCTACGTCACCAGCAGCCTGCTGCAGAAGGGCCTGTCGGACTACTCGGTGGCCGCCGGCAGCCTGCGCCGTGATTACGGTGTACGCGATTTCAGCTATGGGCCGGGTATCGCCTCGGGTAGCCTGCGCTATGGGCTCAGTGACATGTTCACCCTGGAAACCCACGCCGAAACGGCGGAGTCGCTGATGCTGGGTGGACTGGGCGGCAACATGCGCGTGGGCAACTTCGGCGTGCTCAACGCTGCCTTGGCGCAAAGCCGGTTCGAGGGCGACAAGGGCCACCAGGTCGCCCTTGGCTACCAATACAACAGCCAGCGCATCGGCTTCGGTTACCAGCGCCTGCAACGCCATGGCGATTATGCCGACCTGAGCCGGGTGGGCTCCCCGGACATGCAACTGAGCAAAAGCAGCGAACAGGTCACCCTCAGTGTCAACCTGAACGAGTACGGCAGCATTGGCGCTGGCTACTTCGATGTGCGCGCCGGTGACGGTACGCGTACCCGGTTGATCAACCTGAGCTACAGCAAGCCGCTGTGGGGCAGCAGCAGTGTGTACCTCTCGGCCAACCGTGAAGTGGGGGACAGCCAGTGGGCGGTGCAGGCGCAGCTGGTGATCCCATTCGACCTGCACGGCACCCTGGCGCTGAGCATGGAACGCAGCAATGAAGGCGAGACCCTGCAACGGGTCAACTACAGCCGTGCGGTGCCAGCCGGTGTCGGCGTCGGTTACAACCTGGGCTATGCCGCAGGCAGCGACCGTGATGCCTATCGCCAGGCCGACGTCACCTGGCGCCTGCAATCGGTGCAATTGCAGGCCGGTACGTATGGCAGCAGCGGCGAGATGACCCGCTGGGCCGACGCCAGTGGTTCGCTGGTGTGGATGGATGCCGGCGTGTTCGCTGCCAACCGTATCGATGATGCCTTCGTAGTGGTCAGCACCGCAGGTTACGCGGATGTACCGGTGCGTTATGAAAACCAGGAAATCGGCCGTACCGATGCCAAGGGGCACTTGCTGGTGCCTTACAGCAGCGGTTACTACCGGGGCAAGTACGAGATCGATCCGATGAACCTGCCACCGGATGTCCTCGCGCCGGACGTTGAGCAGCGTGTGGCGGTACGACGGGGCAGTGGCTACTTGCTGGAGTTCCCCCTCAAGCGCGTCATGGCGGCCAGTGTCGAATTGGTGGATGGCAATCAGCAGGTGCTCAAACTGGGGAGCCGTGTTACCCACGCAGAGAGTGGCACCCAGGCGGTGGTGGGGTGGGACGGGTTGGTGTACCTGGAGAACCTGTCGTCGCATAACCGCCTTCAGGTGGCGCTTGAAGGGGGTGGGCATTGCGAAGTGGCGTTCGACCTGCCCGAAGCGCAAGGCTCGGTCCCTTTGATTGGTCCGTTGGTGTGCCGATGAATGCCTGGCGGCGGGGCCTGGTGGCGAGCGTGCTGCTGTTGCCGAGCGGCACGGCCTTGGCGCTTTGCTCATCGGTGGCCACGTTGCCGGCAGCGTTTGGCAGCCTTAATTCAACGCAGGTTCGCAACACGGTACAGACGGCTTCCAGCCTCAACTCGGGGTTGCAGTGCACCGGTTCGCTACTGACCTTGCTTAGCAGCGGTGATCATTTCTACGCCACGATCACGCCCGCCTCGGGTGGGCTGGTCGGCCCGACAGGCGATGTCATTCCCTACACGCTGTATGCCGACAACACCACCCGCTACCCGATTACCCGGGGTGTGGCCTACGACTTCGCCCGCAACGGTATCCTCGACTTGCTGGGGCTGCTCGGCGGTACCACGCCCAAGGCGGTGCCGATCTACATGCGCACCCAGATTGGCAGCAATGTCGCGGCCGGGTTGTATCAAGAGGCCCTGACCGTGGCCTGGAGCTGGGATTATTGCTCGGGGATTGGCGCGTTGGGGATATGCCTTGGGCGCGACATCGGCTCGGGTAGCCAGCTCTTGAACGTGAGCCTGACGGTGACCAACGATTGCCAGATCACCACGCCTGACATCAGCTTCGCCAGTGCGCCGGTGGTGGCGGGGTTCGGCACGGTGAGCCAGGGCATAAACGTGTCATGCACCAAGGGCAGCAGCTACACGGTAGGGCTGGGTGACGGGCAGAACGTGTCCGGTGGGCGGCGGCGGATGAAGTCTTCGGCCAACAACTACCTGGCCTATGACATTTTCAAAAGTGCCGGTACCGTGCGCTGGGGGGCGTCAGGGGCTGCCAGGCGTTCCAGTACGGATGCCGACATCAACCCCGGCGTAGGTACCGGCACGGGTAGCCAGGTGTTCAACTACAACGCCAAGGTCTATACCGATCAGGCGACACCGCCGGCTGCGACCTATACCGACAGTGTGATACTGGATGTGCAGTTCTGAACGGCGATCAATACCCCCGAAGCAGCCGCCGCGTGTCGCGACGGGCTGCTCCTGCAGGGGCTGCGCAAGGCGAGGTTCAGCGCAAATCGCCTACCATCCTGGCCAAGGTCTCCAGCACCGCCCCGGCCAGTGCCTTGGAGCGCGCCCCCGACCACCCGGTGATTGCATCGGGCGCATCGTCATGGTCCTTGAACGGCATTTCCAGCGTCAGTGACAGGCAGTCATGGGCCATGCCCACCGCATTGCAGGCCAGCGTCGTATTCGCCTGTCCGGGTTCGTCACGGGTATAGCCATGCACTGTCTGGAAGTCGCGGGTCAGGCTGCACAAGGTGCTACGGAACTGCTCTTCGAGTTTGGCCAGCCGAGGGGTGTAACCCGGGTTGCCCTCGCATGCGGCCGTGAACACGTGGGGGATCTCTTCGTCACCGTGCAGGTCGATGAAGGCATCCACACCGTACTGCTTCATCTGCGCTTGTGCAAAGAACACTTCCGGGCTGAATTCGACGCTGGCGTCCTGCCAGGCGCGGTTGAGGTCCTTGCCCTTGAAGTTGGTGCGCAGGTGGCCGAGGAAGGCGCCGTCGGGGTTCATGTTGGGGATCAGGTAAAGGTCGGCCTTGGCCAGCAATTGCTGGACCACCGTATCGTTGGCCTGCAGGCGGTCGATCACGCCTTCCATGAACCATTCGGCCATGTGCTCGCCCGGATGCTGCTGGGCAATCAGCCACAGCTTGCGCTTGCCTTCGGCACCGTCGCCTGCCCGCAGCAGTGGGATATCGCGGCCCTGGACACTGCGGCCGCTGGCCAGCAACTCGACCCCCGGGAGTTGGCAGGCACGTTCGATCAGCTGGTTGTGGCGGGCACGCGGGTAGGGCTCGAAGTAGGCGAACCAGATCTGGTCCTGTTCAGCCTTCACCTCGAACGATAGCGCCGTACCGTCGAACTGGCTTGGCACACGGAACCAGCGCTGCTGGTCGTAGCTGGCCACAGCGTTGTAGCCGCTCCACGCATTCTTGTACGAGGAGCCAGAAGCGTTGTCCAGGCTGAAGCGATGGACCTGCCCCGGTGTGAGCCCGCTGACCTTGAAGTGGAACCACTGGTAGTGGCCGCTGTGGGTGTCCGGGCGAATGGCCAGGTGTACCTGGGCCGGGTTGCTGGCATCCAGTACCTGTATGTTGCCGGAGTCGAAATCGCAGTCGATCTGCAGGGGGGACAGCGTCACGGTCATGTGCCGGGCTCCTTTGCGGGCATTGTTGTAGGGGTACTGTATACGGCTTGGCGGGGATGCTGTGCAAGAACAGGCAGGGCGAGCCCTCAGCGGACAGCCCGTATGCGGCGGGCCAGTGCCGGCAAATGCGTGGACTTCAGGTTATCTGAAGAACTGACTGGGCGTGGTACCGAACTGGCGCTTGAACATGCTGGCGAAGGCACTTGGGCTGTCATAGCCCAAGGCCCCCGCCACATCGATGATTCGCTCGCCCAGGGCAATCCGCTCCAGTGCCTGCATCAGCCGCGCCTGCTGGCGCCACTGGCCGAAGGTCATGCCGGTTTCCTTGCGGAACAACCGCTGGATGGTCTTTTCGTCCACCCCCAGGCGCAGGCCCCAGTCGGCAACGGTGGCATTATCGTCGGGCCGTTCATGCAATGCCGTGCAGATCACCCGCAGGCGCTGGTCGCTGGGCTGCGACAGTTTCAGCGGCAAGGTCGGCAGTACGCAGATTTCGTCGAGGATGAGGCGCATGACCCGGGCTTCGCGCGAGTCCTCGGCAAACGGTGCGGTGAACCCCACCGAGGCCTTGATCAGTTCGCTGAGCAAGGGCGAGATGCTGATGGCCTTGCTCTGCAGGGGCAGGCCGGTTGCCGCGTCGCTGCGCACGAACACACTGCGCATCTTCACGTCGCCGACACAGCGAATGGCATGCACCTGCCCGCAAGGCATCCACACACCGCGGCTGGGTGGCACCGTCCAGCATTCGTTTCCGGACTCGACGATCATCAGGCCTTTGATGGCATAGATCAGTTGATGCTTGGTATGGCTATGGGGCTCGATGAACCAGTCGCTTGGGTAGTCTGTCGCACGGCTACCCACTTCCCAGGTCCACTCATCGACCTCCACCAGCAATTCACGCTGCGGCTTTACCATCGTGACCTCGTATCGAAGCAGCCTGGCAGCGCCACTTTAGCAGCAACGGCCAGGGCGGGCCTGCGAGCGGGTGGCCGGTAGCAAGGCGGTGGCCAACCCGAGCAGCGGCAGGAACGCGATGGCCTGGTACACCCACTCGATGCCATGCCGGTCGGCCAGTGCGCCCAGGCCGGCTGCACCCAGGCCGCTGATGCCGAACATCAGCCCGAACATCACCCCTGAAACCATGCCGACCCGGCCCGGCACCGCCTCCTGGGCATACACCACCAGGGCAGCGAATGCCGAGGACATCACCAGGCCGATGGCCACCGCCAGCACGGCTGTCCAGGCAAGGCTGGCATGGGGCAGGGCCAGGGCGAAGGGCGCCACGCCAAGGAACGAGACCCAGATCACGGCCTTGCGCCCGATGCGATCACCCACCGGGCCACCGGCAAAGGTACCCAGCGCAACGGCTGCGAGGAACACGAACAGGTACAGCTGGCTGTGCTGCACACTCAGGCCGAAATGCTCGATCAGGTAGAAGGTGAAGAAGTTGGTGAACGAAGCGATGTAGACGAACTTGGCGAACATCAGCACGGCGATCACCGCCACAGCGCGCCACATGGCACCCCGCGACAGGCCGGGGGCCTGTTGGCCAGCGAAGGTCTTGAGCCGGGCCTGGCCGTGGCGCACGCTCCAGCCCGTCACCCGCAGCAGCACCAGAACAGCCAGCGCAGCAGCCAGCATGAACCAGGCAATGGCCGGTTGGCCGTGCGGAATGATGATGGCAGCGGTGAGCAGTGGGCCGAGGGCCGAGCCGGTATTGCCGCCGACCTGGAAGGTGGATTGCGCGGTCCCGAAGCGCCCGCCGGAGGCCATTCTGGCCACTCGCGAGGCCTCTGGGTGGAAGGTGGCCGAACCCACGCCGACCACGGCGGCGGCCACCAGCAGCATTTCATAGCTGCCGGCAAAGGCGAGCAGGGCGATGCCCACCAGCGTCACCAACATGCCGGCAGGCAGCAGGTAGGGTTGTGGGTGCTTGTCGGTGAACATACCGACCCAGGGTTGCAGCAGGGAAGCGGTCACCTGATACACCAAGGCGATCCAGCCGATCTGGGCGAAGCTCAACGCGAAATCGCTTTTCAGCATGGGGTAGATCGATGGCAGTACCGCTTGAATCAGGTCATTGAGCAGGTGGGCGAATGCAGCAGCACCGACGATGCGCACGACAAAGCCCTGAGGCTGGTCGGCAGGCGTGGCGGCGGCTACGGAGGCGGCGGAGGTTGTCATGGGCAAGGTTCTTCTATGGCAAGGGAGCAAGGCGTTGCCGCAGCAGGTTATCCAGTGCCGAGGTTGCCTGTCTCACGCCGAACAGGCAGCCAATGTCGCGTTTCGGGCATCCGTGCCCACAGCCTGGCAGGAGAGCGGAGGCGCTCCTGCAGGTGATTGCCTTCAGGCCATATCGGCTGCGGTCTTGCCGGCGACCTTGTTGCGCCCGCCCAGCCATACCAGCAACAGCCCCGCAGCCGCCAGCACACCTCCGGCCATTGGCACGGCGGCGTAGCCCAGGTTCAGGCTGATAACCGCACCACCCAGCGCCGCGCCCACGGCGTTACCCAGGTTGAATGCACCCACGTTGATCGACGATGCCAGGCCTGGCGCCTCGATGGCGGCAGTCATTACACGCATTTGCAGCGGCGGTACCACGGCGAAGGTGAACATGCCCCAGACCAGCAGGGCGATGGCAGCGCCGATGTGGCTACCCAGTACCAGGGGCATCGCCAGCATGATCAGCGCCAGCACGGCGAGGAAGATCTTCGCCGCGCCATCCAGCGACCAGTCGGCCAGCCGGCCACCCAGGCTGTTGCCAAGGGTGAAGCCAATCCCGATCAGTACCAGTCCCAAGGTTACGAAGCCGTCCGAGGCACCGGTCAGTTCGGCCAGCACCGGCGCCACATAGGTGTACAAGGTGAACATGGCACCGGCACCGAGCACGGTGGTGGCCATTGCCAGCAGCACGCTGGGGCGGGCAATGACCGCCAGTTCCTTGCGCACATGCGGCACGCTGCCGCGTTCACCCTTGGGCAGGGCGTACCACAGTGCGGCCATGGCCAGCAGGCCGAGTACGGCGGTACCGGCAAATGCCATGCGCCAGCCAATCTGCTGGCCGATCCAGGTGGCGGCCGGCACGCCGCCGATGTTGGCGATGGTCAGGCCCATGAACATGGTGGCCACGGCGCTGGCCTGTTTCTCCTTGGGCACCACGCTGGCTGCCACCACGGCTCCCAGGCCGAAGAACGCACCATGGTTGAGGCTGGTGACCAGTCGCGAGGCGAGCAGGGTGTAGTAGTCCGGCGACAGTGACGACAGCAGGTTGCCAAGGGTGAAGATGGCCATCAGCGCCATCAGCGCAGCGCGCTTCCCAAAGCGGCTGAACAGCAGGGTCATGATCGGCGCGCCGACCATCACGCCAATGGCATAGGCGGTGATCAGCATGCCGGCGCTGGGGATGCTCACCTCCACGCCCTGGGCGATGACTGGCAGTAGCCCCATCGGGGTGAACTCGGTAGTGCCGATGCCAAAGGCGCCAATGGCCAACGCGAAGAGCACGCGGCCGGGTCTCATTGTTTGAGCAGTCATCAGTGTCAGTCCCAGGTTGGCGCCAGGCCGTCAGGGCTGACCTCGCGGCCATTGCGCTCCAGCTTGGCGATGCGTGCCATGTCGTCGCTGTCCAGCTTCAGGCCACGGGCAAGCAGGTTGCTGGCCAGGTTTTCACGCTTGGTCGACGACGGGATCACGGCATAGCCCAGTTGCAGGGCCCAGGCCAGGGCAACCTGGGCGACGGTAGCCTTGTGCTTGGCGGCGATCTGGGCCAGTACCGGGTCTTTCAGCACTTTGCCGTAGGCCAGGGTCATGTACGAGGTCACGGTGATCCCTTGTTCCTTGAGGAACGCGGTCAGCTTGCTGTTCTGCAGATAGGGGCTGAGCTCGATCTGGTTGGTGGCGATTTCCCCTTTGCCGACCACGGCAATGGCTTGCCTGGTCAGCTCGATGTTGAAGTTGGAAACGCCGATCTGGCGAGCCAGGCCTTGCTGCTTGGCGTCGGCCAGGGCCTTCATGTACTCGGGCAGTTCTACGCCGTTGCCCGGCGCTGGCCAGTGGATCAGCAGCAGGTCGACGTAGTCGGTGCGCAGTTTCTGCAAGCTGTCACGCAGGCTGGGGATCAGCTTGTCGGCGGCGTAATTGTCGACCCAGATCTTGGTGGTGATGAACAGCTCGCTGCGCGGCACGCCGCTTTCGGCGATGGCCTGGCCGACTTCGGCTTCGTTCTTGTAGATCTGTGCGGTATCGATGACACGGTAGCCGACTGCCAGGGCAGACTTGACCGAGTCGATGACGGTTTGGCCGGTGAGGCGGAAGGTGCCAAGGCCGAAGGAAGGAACGCTCATGGGGTTGCTCCTGAATAGGGGGAGGATCATGTGGTGCCCAGTGTGCAGGTTTGAACGGCAGCGAATAAGCCGCTACGGCGCCAAAGTCATTTGACCTGTAGGCACAAATACATTTTCAAGCTGTGCATTCACTACATAAATAGGGCCCGAGGGCATTGGAACCTTGTTCAGCTAGCGCTTTTTATCAAGCGTTGAGGCTGCCCATGACCCCTTCAGTAATACCCGCCGACTCCATCGATGCGCTGATTGCCCGTCAGTTGCCAGGCTGGCTCAAGCGCGCGTCTGCCCAAGAGCTGACAGGGCTGCGCGCCGCTGCTTTGCGCCAACAGCGGGCGCAGGACCAAGTAGACGCCTGGTTAGGGGCCATAACCCCCTTGGATGAGTTCGCCGAGTCGTTGCTCAAAAGAGCACTTGAGGCCCATTCGATCAGGCAGGTAGACCTGCGCCAGGCTCAGCTCAAGCTGGTGACCCTGCAGCCAAAACCGTCGATATCACCTGCCTTGCCAAGCACTTCGACACGCATCGTCAGCACCCAGACGCTGCTCTCGGCGGCACTGCACAACTTCCACGAAAAGGAAATGCAGCCTGGCTGGTTCGCGACCGGGTCGCAGTTGGTCACTGCCAGCGGGCACCTGCTGCCGCTAAGTGCGCAAGCCTTTGTCCGCCTTTGCAGAGACCTTGATATCGGCGGGCGTTATCAAAGCCATTTGCAATCGAAGCTTGAAGGCGAGGGGGTGGCCGTCGAGAGCACCCTGGAGGAGGCGTTGAGCGCCAACCTGGCGCTTGCTGCAATCGCCGCAAGGATCAAGGGTGAAATCGATGAGCAGACCTGTCAGTGGATCAACCAGGTTGTGGGCACCGCGTCTTTCCTGCCAGCCGCCAACACCATGTTGAAGTGTCACACCCTGCGGCTGTTGGGCAAGGAGGTCATTGGTGCACTGGTGATCGAAGTGCGTCAGAACGCCCGCCTGCTTGGTGTTATCGCGTGGTTGCCTGAGGACCCGTATGCCCCGGTGAGTTGGCACACCAGCTGGGAGCTGCTGTACATGACGCTTGGCATACGCTTGCGTAATGAGGCCTATCGGCGGTACTTCCAGCGCTTCGTCGCAGAGCGTGATCGCGTCACCTTCTGCGCGGCCCTGAACGCACTGCTCAGCCACGGTAATACTGTTCTTCCGCTTGAGCTGGATGGCCGCTGTTTTGCGATCGAGGGCGACGTGTTCGTCGCGCTGCGCCAAGCCCGGATCGAAAAAATGCTGGATGACGCGAGGGTATTGGCGGTTTCGACAGAGGATGAAGATGTCGCCGACCGCCGCGCACGTTTGCAGGGCTATCTGGATTTGGGGTTGAGCGTGGCAGGCCTGGCAGCGCTGTTTGTGCCTGTGTTGGGGCAGGCCCTGCTGGGGCTTACGGTGGTGCAACTGGCGGGTGAGGTGTACGAAGGCTACCAGGATTGGCAGTTGGGTGATCGCGACGCCGCATTGGGCCACTTGTTCAACGTGGCCGACACGGTCGTGATGGCGGCGGTGACGGCGGCCGGAGCGACGGCACTTGGCAAGCTGGCACAGCGAGTGGCGCGGGTGGATGCCATGGTGCCGGTAAGCCTGGGCGATGGCCAGTTGCGGCTGTGTGATCAGTCCTTGTCGGGCTATCAGCGTGAGGGCGTCGATCTGATGGTAGGCCAGGCCGTGAATGAAACTGGCCGTTCGCTGAGGCGCCTGCACGATGCTGTCTATGAGGTGAGCGAGGGGGACGATGGCGCATGGCGTATTCATCACCCATCAAGGCCAGGGGCGTATTCACCGGCACTTGAGCACAATGGTGCCGGGGGATGGGTGCATGAGTTCGAGCAACCGCAGCGCTGGCATGACCCCGCCTACATGGTGCGCCGCCTTGCCAGCCGCACGGCGCAGGTGCCCGATGAGGCGGTATCTGTAGCGCTGCAGACCACCGGTTTCGAGGCTGACTGCCTGCGCCGTTTGCTGTTGGAAAATGCGCCCGCGCCGGCACGCTTGCTCGATGCCATCGAACGCCAGCAATTGCACCGTGATTTCCCGATGTTGCGGGGTGACGCTTTCGAGGAGGTCTTCAACGAGCGACAGATCAATCCGCAAGCAGCGGACCGCGTATTGATGCGGGACTTCCCAGGCCTATCCCACCGCTGCGCACGGGAAATCGTCGAGGGGGCCAGCAGCGTCGAGATGGAGAGCCTGACGGGTGCAGGCCGGGTACCCCTGGCGCTGGCGGAGCGTGCCCGCTGGGCAATACGCGACAGCCGGATAGACCGTGCCTGCGCAGGGTTGCGCCAGGCCGCCGCAGAAAATGACGATACCGGTAAGCTCGCGCTGGGCCTGATCGATGCCATCGCCCCTTGGTCGGCTGGGGTCAACGTTGAGCTGCCTGCCGCGGGCAGGGGTGGGTTGCTGCAGACGTTGAGACGGCAGCTGGACAGCCGCCAGCGACAGTTGCTTGGTATTAGCCAGATGACGGATGACGCACTGGGTGAGCGGCTTGGGCGTGAGGCGCTCGCTGACCGTGAAGCGGCGGCCCGAATGATTGGGCTGGCCCGTGTGGGGCAGGGGATTCGCCCTCCTGTACGGTTGTTCGATGGGCGGTTGGGCTACCCGCTCAGTGGCCACCTGACAGGGACTCGCCAGGCACTGCGGCGCACGTTGAACCACGTGTATCCGGTGATGAGCAGTGAGCAGCTGGAGGTCTACCTGCAAGACCTGGCTTGGCGGGGAGTGGACCCCTGGAACCATGTCAGCCAACTGTTACAGGCCAAGGTCAGCCTCAAGCAGGCATTGCAAGCCTGGCGAAACGACGCAGGACTGAACATTGTTCGCCGCCTGCGTCGTATCAAGGTTGCCAGGCGTATTACGGCAAGCTGGCAGCGCTTTACCCCAGGGGAGGTGGCGGGTGACTACCACCTGACCCTCATGGGTGAGCGGGTGGGTGACCTGCCAGCGTTGCCTGATAATGTGAGTTTCGACCACATCACGCACCTGACCCTGCGCGATATGCAGGTGACGAGCCTTGATGCGGGCTTTCTTGGTCGCTTCAGCAAGGTGCGTAACCTGGACTTGCGGAACAACCAGCTGACGCGCCTTCCCGCAGGTATCGAGCAACTGACCGAACTGAGGACCCTGCGCCTTGGCGGCAACCAGATCGTGCTTTCCAGCGAGGATAACCTGCGTTTGAGCCAGCTTGTGGAGCTGCGCCGCTTGGAGCTCAACGGTAACCCGGTCGGCTTGCTGCCACCCTTGGCGTCTTTCCCCCTGCTGCGCCGGCTGTCCTTGCGCAACACCGGGCTGGGCGATCTGCCCGCTGATCTGGCCAGGCACGGTAATCTGGAGTTGCTGGACATGCGTGACAACCAGATCCAGACGCTGCCTGAAGCGCTGTCTTTAGTGCCGCTTCGCTTGTTGCGGGGCCTGGAGCTGCACGACAATCCACTCTCGGACGAAACCTTGCAGCGCTTGCAGTTGGCCAGGGCGTCGGCCGGGGCCGTTGAGCGTCGACGTGCAGCTCATGCCACTTCGATCCCGAACGCTGCAGCCCCTTGGTTTTCAGGATTCACGCCAGCCCAGCGCGAGGTGCGATTGGCGAGCTGGAACCGCTTGAGCCAGGAAGCCGGGGCGCAGGATCTGTTCCGCTTTTTCTCTGATTTACGCGCCCTGCGTGAATACGACGCACAACCGCGCGACCTGCAGGCCCGGGTGTGGCATATCCTCGAGGCCTGCGAGCAGCACGCTGAAGTACGCGCGAGCCTGTTCGAGCAAGTTGCCCGGCCGCGCAGTTGCAGTGACGAGTTGCTGCTGACGCTCAGCGAGCTGGAGGTTGGCGCGCTGGTCGCCAAGGCCGGTACAGCCGGTACCGGTTTACAGAAGGAGCGGGCGCTGGTCAGGCTGGGGCGTTCGTTGTTCCGCCTGGACAAAGTCAACGCAATTGCCGCGCGGCATATTGCGGATTACTTTTCGAACGATCCCGTTGAGGTTTACCTGACCTATCGCGTCAGGCTGGCAGATAGTCTCGACCTTCCCGTGCAGCCCAGCCATCTTTCGTACGAGAGTTTCAGTGGGGTTGGCCGTGAAGACCTGGACGCCGCGCGCAGCGAGGTGCTGCGGCAGGAAACGCCACAAGCCTTGGCGCAGGCGCTGGCAGATCGAACCTTCTGGCAGGACTACCTGCAGGAGCAGCAGGCGGCGCGCTTCAGCCGCTTGGACGAGCCTTTTCAGCAGCGCCTGGATGCGTTGCTCGAGCAATCGAAAACGCTGAGTGATGGCGACTATTTTGCCCAGGTCGAGCATATCTGCGCAGCGCGTGAGGTCGCGAAACGGCAGCTTTTGCTTGAGTTGAGCCGTGAGGCACTCCAGCGCCACGGCCTGTGAACGAAACAGCCCGCCGAGAGGCGGGCTGTTCGCTGGGGCGGGACGATCAGCGGCGGCGGAACAGCGGCAGCGGTTCGTCGGTGGCGGCCTGGTAGGTCACCGAGAAGTCCTTCAGGCTTTGCAGCGCGTCTTCCGGGTCCTTGTCGGCACGGATGGCGAATGCGTCGAAGCCGCAGCGGGCCATGAAGAACAGCTGGTCGCGCAGCACATCGCCGATGGCGCGCAGTTCGCCCTTGAACTTGTAGCGGTCACGCAGCAGACGCGCATTGGAGTAGCTGCGGCCGTCGGTGAATGCCGGGAAGTTCAGGGCGATGACCTGGAAGTGGTGCACGTCTTCACCGATTTCCTCCGCTTCCTGGTCGCTGTCCAGCCATACGCCCAGGCCGCCATCGCGGGCCTTGAGCACGTGGGCATGGTCGCGCCACATCTGCAGCGGCACGATGTAGTCGTCGCAGTTGGTCAGCTCGTCGAACGAGGTTTCCTTGGGCAGCAGGTGCCAGGTTTCGTCGACGATCTGGTTGTTCTTAATGATTCGCTGCATAGACGCGTTCCTTGAAGGGGTCGATGCCGATACGCTGGTAGGTGTCGATGAAACGCTCTTCCTCGGTGCGTTGCTCGACGTACACGGCGATCAGCTTCTCGATCACATCGGCCATGTCATCCTGCGCGAAGGACGGGCCAAGGATCTTGCCCAGGCTTGCGCCGCGTGCGGCGTTGCCGCCCAGCGACACCTGGTAGAACTCCTCACCCTTCTTGTCCACGCCGAGGATGCCGATGTGGCCCACGTGGTGGTGGCCGCAGGCGTTCATGCAGCCGGAGATGTTCAGGTCGATTTCGCCGATGTCGAACAGGTAGTCCAGGTCGTCGAAGCGGCGCTGGATGGACTCGGCAATCGGGATCGACTTGGCGTTGGCCAGCGAGCAGTAGTCGCCACCCGGGCAGCAGATGATGTCGGTCAGCAGGCCGATGTTCGGGGTGGCGAAGCCGCTCTCGCGCAGTTCAAGCCACAGCGCGTGCAGCTGGCGCTGCTCGACGTCGGCGAGGATGATGTTCTGCTCGTGCGAGGTGCGCAGGAAGCCGAAGCTGTAGCGTTCGGCCAGGTCGGCCACGGCGTCCAGCTGCTTGTCGGTCACGTCGCCCGGGGCAACACCGGTAGGCTTGAGTGACAGGGTCACAGCCACGTAGCCCGGGCGCTTGTGGGCGCGGGTGTTGCGCGAGCGCCAGCGGGCGAACCCTGGGTGCTCGGCATCCAGGGCGGTGTAGTCGACGTTGTCGAGTGCCAGGTACTCGGGGTCGACGAAGTGGCGCGAGACGCGCTGCACTTCGGCTTCGGTCAGGGTGGTGGTGCCGCCACGCAGGTGGACCATTTCGGCCTCGACCTTTTCGGCGAACACTTCCGGGGTCAGCGCCTTGACCAGGATCTTGATCCGCGCCTTGTACTTGTTGTCACGGCGACCGTAACGGTTGTACACGCGCAGGATGGCGTCGAGGTAGCTGATCAGGTCCTGCCATGGCAGGAACTCGTTGATGAACGAGCCCACCACCGGGGTACGGCCCAGGCCACCACCGACCAGCACACGGAAGCCCAGTTCGCCGGCAGCGTTGCGCACCGGCTCAAGGCCAATGTCGTGCACTTCGATGGCGGCGCGGTCTTCCTGCGAGCCGTTGATGGCGATCTTGAACTTGCGTGGCAGGTAGGCGAATTCCGGGTGGAAGGTGGTCCACTGACGGACGATTTCACACCACGGGCGCGGGTCGACGATTTCGTCTGCGGCCACACCGGCGAACTGGTCGGTGGTGGTATTGCGCAGGCAGTTGCCGCTGGTCTGGATCGCGTGCATCTGCACGGTGGCCAGTTCGGCGAGGATGTCGGGGATGTCTTCCAGCGCCGGCCAGTTGAACTGCACGTTCTGGCGGGTGGAAATGTGGGCATAGCCCTTGTCATAGTCGCGAGCGATCTTGGCCAGGGTGCGGACCTGTTTGGCGTTCAGCTGGCCGTACGGCACCGCGACACGCAGCATCGGCGCGAAACGTTGGATGTAAAGGCCGTTCTGCAGGCGCAGAGGGCGGAATTCTTCTTCGCTCAGCTCACCGGCCAGGTAGCGGCGGGTCTGATCACGGAACTGCTTGACGCGGTCCTCGATGATCCGCTGATCGTACTCGTCGTATACGTACATAAAAGTCCTGTCTCAGGCATGCAGCTATTCGCGCGCACGGCCGCGCACTCCGGTACGGAGCCGGGGAACGATAGCAGGTTGCGGTTATGCGCTAAAGTGATGTTTTTGCATATGAAAAGAACCAAATGGACTATGTGAGATTGACTGCCATTTGTGCGCGGAGCATCGCCAGGCGTTTATAATCCGGCGTTTGCTTCGCAGAGATGTGACCCCATGCTCAAGGCCCTGTGCCAAAGCTTGTGCCTTGTCTTGCCATTGGTGGCAAATGCGCAATCGGCTTCGGTGGTGTTCCTCAACCCGGGGCTGTCCAACGAGACATTCTGGACCAGCTATACCCGCTTCATGCAGGCCGCCGCGGACGAGCTGGGCATGACCCTGCAGGTGCAATACAGCGAGCGCCGCGCCGACCTGGCACTGACCCAGGCCCGGGCGATCCTGAGCGCGCCGCAGCGGCCGGATTACCTGGTGCTGGTCAATGAGCAGTACGTGGCACCGGAAATCCTGCGCCTGTCGCGTGGCACCGGGGTGAAGCTGCTGCTGGTCAACAATGGCCTGACCGCCAGCCAGCGCCTCAGCATCGAGGCCCAGTCCGACAAGTATGCCGAGCCACTGGGTACCTTGATTAGCAACGACGAGCAGGCAGGCTTCCAGATGTTGCACCTGTTGCTCGCACAACTGCCTCGCGACGCAGGGCCGGTGGATCTGGTGGCTTTTGCCGGGGTCAAGACCACCCCGGCCTCGCAGTTGCGCGTTGAGGGCATGCGCCGCGCCTTGGCCGATTTCCCTCAGGTGCGCTTGCGGCAAGTGGTATATGGCGGCTGGAACCGCCAGCGCGCGTACGAGCAAGCGAAGCAGTTGCTTGAGCGTTACCCGGCCACCCGGCTGGTGTGGTCGGCCAATGACCAGATGGCCTTTGGTGCCATGCAGGCGTTCGAGGAGGCCGGGCACACGCCGGGGCGTGACGTGCTGTTCGCTGCCGTCAACAGCTCGCCCGAAGCCTTGCGCGCGCGTATCGATGGGCGCTTGAGCGTGCTGATGGGTGGGCATTTCACCCTTGGCGGTTGGGCCATGGTGATGCTGCACGATGATGCCCACGGGTTGGCGTTGAACCGCGACGGCGTGCGCGAACGCCGTATTCCGGTATTGCAGGAAATCGATCAGGCCAAGGCCAGGCGTTGGCTGAAGCTGTTGGAAAGGGACGACTACGGCGTCGATTTTCGGCGTTACAGTGCCGAAGGGCGGCCGCCCGGGTACCGTTACCCGTTTCTGGCGTCACCGGTCGAATATTGAATGACCCTGCTTGAGGGAAGGGCATTGCTCGTCTTAACTGCTGGTGGTGAAGTGCATTCCCATAACCACTACAAGAGGCAATGCAATGGGAAACTCAACCAAGGTCCGCAAAGCTGACAGCAGCGTCGATGCCTGGGCGATCCTCTGCCTGATCGTTCTGGTGGTGGTCACTGCCGTGTATTGGGTCAGCCACCAGTGACTTGCAACTCAAGACCGTGATGTAGCAGGGGCGTCTGCGGGAGGGAATCTCGCAGACGCTTTATTATTGCCTGTGGCCGCCTCTTCGCGGTGAAAACATATCCCTTGAGAATGGCGCAGGACCGTCGTAGGAGCGGGTTTACCCGCGAAAGGGCCGGCCCTGCTGGCCAATCTCCACCTGCCGTTCACCGTTGCGGCCGCGACCATATTCGCGGGTAAACCCGCTCCTACACAGATCGGTGGTGGACACAGGTCGGTGGTTGGACACAGGCCGTCGTAGGAGCGGGTTCACCCGCGAAAGGGCCGGGACTGCTGGCCAATTTCCACCCGCCGTTCACCGTTGCCGCCGCTACCGTATTCGCGGGTAAACCCGCTCCTACACAGATCGGTGGTGGACACAGGTCGGTGTTTGGACACAGGCCCTCGTAGGAGCGGGTTCACCCGCGAAAGGGCCGGGCCTGCTGGCCAATTTCCACCCGCCGTTCACCGTTGCCGCCGC
>NZ_JBAMDI010000190.1:0-15313 GCF_036961695.1 Pseudomonas sp. CGJS7
TGTAGCTGTCGCTGGCTTGGGCGCGGTATGCGGTCCACATGGCGTCGGCGAAATCGTCGCCGTAGTAGCCGTCGTCGCGGGCGGCGCCGTGTTGGCCCGGCCAGCGGCCGATGCCGTCGGCGGGATTGGTGTCGCGTGCGCCGTTGCCGCGCGGCTGGTAGGGATCGGGTTGGGTCCAGGTGCCGTGGGTCACCCAGCGGTCGGCGTAGCGCAGGATCCGGTCGTCGCTCCAGATGCAGCGCAATTGCGGGGTCAGACGCAGCGCCAGCGCGGCGGCCTTGTAGCCCTTGGCGGTGCAGCAGAACTGGTAGTAGTCGCCGGGTTTCTGGCCGCCGTCGATGTAGCCGTAAGGGTCGCGGCAATCGCGCGAGTTGTTGCCGGTGTTCTGGTTGTCCCAGTAGTCGGCGGCCGAACAGGGGCTGCCGAACAGTACCTTGTTGGCGCCGGCGCCGAGATACAGCTGATCGTCTTCCTGGAACGTGCCGCTCTGGAAATCGCGAACGCGCGCGGCCATCGCCGAGTCGTCGAGCAGCAGCGCCGACAGCGCCAACACCAGCTTGCGGCCATGGCGATGGCCGCCGTCGGCGTGGAAGTGCAGGCCGCCTTGCATCGCCGCGTCGAGATCGATGCCGTATTGCACGAAGTTGATCGCCAACTGGCGGCGTTGCGCGGCGTCGCCTTGCACCATCAGCCGCAGCGCGGCTACGGCGGTGTCGATGGCGATTTCAGCGCCGTAATCGGGCATGTTGCGCTTGGGGTGGATCTGGTCGGCCGACCAGCCGAGTTGGTGGTCCAACTGCACCGGCGCAAAGCGTTCGGTCAGCAGCGCCAGGGTCGGCGTGTTCGGCAACGCCGCCAGGCTGGGCAGGCGTTCCAGGCGCAAGCGGCTGGTCGCGTACAGCGGTTTGTTGCGGCCGAAATAGGGCGGGCGGAAGCTGCCGCTGCCGCCATCGGCCGGCGCGCTCGCCAGCACCGTCAGCACCGCCGCGGTGTCGAGCGAGGTCTTGTCGTCGCCGGCCAGCGACACGGCTTTGACGATGGATTGGTTGGGCGATGCGGTGTAGGGCAGTTTCGGCACCAGGCTGGCGTCGTAGCCGTAGGCGTTGCTGTCGAAGCCGTGGCGATCCACGCGCGAGGGATTCACTTCGAATCCGTTGCGGCCGGAGGCGAAGTTCGGCGCGATCGAAACGATCTTGACCTTGCCCGCGCTGCTCTGGGAGGGCGCGACCCAGTAGTCGCCGTTGGCGAAGCGGCCGCACGGATATTCGCGATCGAGGGTGAAAGTAATGCCGTATTGCTGCACTTTGGAGCAAAGCGTCGCCGCCTTTCCGGCTCCCGGCGACGCGGCGGTCGCGGCGCTGGCGCCGACGGCGAGCAGCGCCAAGCCGCACAGCCATGCGGCGCGCGAAAACCATCGGCGCGCGGTCGTCGGTCGCGACGTATTGGAGAAACAAGAGTGTTGCGTCATGTCAGCCTCTGTCGATGCGGTCGTTTGCGCGATAGGCGTGCGCGCTGCGCGCGACGCGTCCGATGGGAACGACCGGCGGCCCATTCGGAGCGCGCAAGTCTCGGCGATATGCCACGCGCCGACGGGGCGGCTTTGTAATTCTGTGCCGCTGTTGTGCGTTCGCGATTCGCGCGCGAATTTCTATCCGCGACTTGCGCCTCGATACTGTGCGCATCGTCGCTGTGGATGCATCGGTGTTCTAGTTGAGCGATGCGCTCAACGGTGAGTCGTTCCGCAATATCTCGCCGAGTCGCAGCCCGATTGCGAGGCGCGTTCAAGCGCACGCGCACCTCACAAGGCCGTGGTTGCGAAGGCGGCGAGTAGCGGGTCGGCGGGATCGCAGGCACGGTTTCGGCGGCTGTTTTACCGGTCGCAAGGGTGAACGCGACCGCACGCGCGTCGCCCGGACGTGTTGACAGCGGCGCCCGCTCGCTTTACGGTCCGCATCCCCATCCACCGCCGACCGGCGGGCCCAGAGGGATACCATGTCTGAGAGTGTAGCCACCCGCTAATCCTTCGCTGCGCGAAGGTGGGTAACGCGTCGAATCTGTTCGCCATCCGCGCAAAGCGGGTGCGCGTCGTCGCGTTCGTTCCGGCTACAACCGACATGCGACATGAATATTTCCAAGTTGGAGCAACGCGTCCTGCACGCGTTGGCTCAGGGTGGCGCCATCCACCATCGCCGCGCCGCCGTAGGCGCGGCCATCATCGAAGTCGACTGCTACAACCGCGACGGGTTCCGGCTCGCCGATTGTTCGTTGGCGGTGTTCAAGAAACTCAAGCGGCGCCAGCTGATCGCTTCCAGCGACGGCGGGCCTTACCGCATCACTCATCTGGGGCGGCAGGTCGTGCGCCCTCAACTCGACAACAGGTGACCGGCATGCTGAGTCTGCTGATGTTCGGCGCTGTCCGCGATTGCATGCCCACGTACGGGTCACAGGAGGACGATATGCACATTACCGAAGAACAAACCGCGCACCGCGCGCAAATCCATGCCATCACCCGCGCCGCGTTCGGCGGCGACGGCGAGGCCGATCTGGTCGACCGCTTGCGCGAAGACGGACTGGTGCGGTTGTCGCTGGTGGCGATCGAAGACGCGCAGGTGGTCGGTCACGTGTTATTCACCGCGTTGGCGGTGCAGGTGGACGGCCGCGAAGTCGATGCCTTGTGTCTGGCGCCGATCTCGGTGCGTCCGGACTACCAGGGTTCGGGCGTGGGGTCGATGCTGATCCGCGAGGCGTTGGCGCGTCTGGCCGACGACGGCTACGAAGCGGTGGTCGTGCTCGGGCATCCGGAGTATTACCCGCGCTTCGGTTTCAGCGCGGCGTTGGCGAGCAAGCTCGCGGCGCCGTTCTCCGGCGAGGCGTTCATGGCGCTGGAACTGGTCGAGGGCGCGCTGCGCGGAGAGGCCGGGCGGGTGCGTTATCCGGATGCGTTCGGAATCGACGCGGCGGAGTGATGGCAACAACGCGAGGCCCGGCCGTCGGCCGGGCCTCGCGGTTTTGGATCAGTGCGGCAGACCGTCGCCGCAGACGATCTTTTCCAGGTCGAAGTGGCGAGTGCGCAGGCCCCAGCCGAAGGATTCGCCGCAATTGCCGTAAGAGCGCTCGCCGACGATCTGGGTGCGGCTGGCATCGGAATAATAGGTCTGGATGTAGCCTTCGTCCGGGCCGGGATACGGCAGTGCGACGGCGGTCAGCGAGATCGCGGCGCCGAGGACGAACGCGATCAGTGCGAGTTTCTTCGGCAGGCGGTTGATGAGACGCGACATGAAAACTCTCCTTGTTGGCGGTTGGCGACGAACGCGGCGCGCGATGCGCCGCGGGCGTTTCACGGCTGCGGACTGCAGGTGAGCGTGCGGACGGTGATTGCGTCCGTGATGGTTCGCGCAACGGCGCGCGCGTCGGCGTCGCCGTCGGCGGCGATTGCGGTCGAATCGGTGCGTGCGCGCCGGCCTCAGGGGTCGGTGTGGCAGGTGGTCTTGTAGTAGCTCGAGTACGCGGTCACGCGGCCCCACCTATAGGGTTCGCCGCAATAGCCGTACATGCGCTCGCCGACCTTGTCGGTGCGGGCCGCGTCGGAGTAGTAGCTGAAGGTGTAGCTCTCGCCGTCGCGGGCGACCGGCAGCGCGAGCGCGGCGGCCGATGCGGCCAGACCGGCGATGAGCGCGAACGACGCGATTTTCCGCGCGGACGGGGTGTTCGTCTTGAACATCAGGACTCTCCTTCGTGCCTGCGGGCCTCAGCCCTGGATTCCGGCCGCGGCCGGAGCCCTTTTTCTACACGAAAGCGGTCGCGTCCTGAGGTGCCGCCGCGCGGTACTGGGTCGCAGTTCCGCGCGTGAATCGATTCAGGCTTCGGGCACGTAACCGGCCGGTTTGTCGGCGCCGCCGCCGAACAGGAACTTCTCCATCTCCGCTTCCAGGAACGCGCGGTGCTTGGGATCCAGCGGCGAGAGCCGGTTTTCGTTGATCAGCATGGTCTGGTGGGCCAGCCACGCGGCCCAGGCGGTTTTGCCGATGTCGGCGAATACGCGCTTGCCCAGCGGGCCGGGCCAGGGAACGAAGTCGAGGCCTTCGGTTTCGCGTTGTTCGTATTGGCAGAAAACGCTGCGGCTCATCGGGGCAATCCTGTTCAAGTGGGGCGATCGGTACGCGCGGTGGCGCGGCTTCGGTCAATTGGTCGATTCGATCAGTTTACGTATCGGCGCGGGAATGCCGAGTCCGGCCAGTTCTTCGCGCGCGAACCAGCGCAGGTCGTCATTGTCGCCGACCGCGTCGCGCAAGGCGACTTGGCGCCAACGGCGCGGGCGCAGTTCGAGTTTGTAGTGACTGAAGGCGTGGGCGATCGGCGCCAGCGCCGCGCCGTCGGCGAAATCGCCCTGCGCGTGCGCTGCGAACCATTGCGCGGCCTGTTCTTCGTCTTCGGTTTGCGGCAGCGTCCACAGCGAGGCCCAGATGCCGGCGGGCGGGCGTCGCTGCAGCAGCACGCGGCCGTCGCGGTCGAGCAGCCACAGCACCTGCGCGTAACGCTGCGGCGCGACTTTGCCGGGCTTGGGCACCGGCAGTTCGGCCACGCGGCCTTGCAGGCGCGCGGCGCAGTCGTGTTGCAGCGGGCACAGGATGCAGGCCGGATCGGCGCGGGTGCACAAGGTCGCGCCCAGGTCCATCTGCGCCTGGGTGTAATCGGTCATGCGCGCGTGCGGCAGATGCGATTCGGCCAGGGCCCACAACTGCCGTTCCACCGCCGGCAGGCCGGGAAATCCGTCGATACCGTGATAGCGGCTGAGCACGCGTTTGACGTTGCCGTCGAGGATGGCGTGGCGGTCGCCCCAGGCCTGCGACAGGATCGCCGCGGCGGTGCTGCGGCCGATGCCGGGCAGGTCGGTGAGCGCGTCGATATCGCGCGGCAAGTCGCCGCCGTGGCGCTGCACGCACAGCTTGGCCGCAGCGTGCAGGTTGCGCGCGCGGGCGTAGTAGCCCAGGCCCGACCACAGCCCGAGCACCGTGTCTTGCGAAGCGGCGGCGAGCGCGGGCAGATCCGGCAGCGCGGCGACGAAACGTTCGAAATACGGCGCGGCGGTTTTGACCTGGGTCTGTTGCAGCATGATTTCCGACAACCACACCCGGTACGGCGAGCGCGGATGTTGCCAGGGCAGGTCGTGACGGCCGCTGACGTCGAACCATGCGAGCAGGCGGCTGGCGAATGCGTCGGGCGCGGCTATGGGGGATGCGTCGACGGCGGCGGCGGCGGGCTTGGCGCGGCGGCTGCGGGTCGGGGCGTTGGCGCTTTGGCTACGGGCTTTCATCGGACTTCAGTGCGCGGCGGCGGGCGCCGGTGGCGGGGGCGGATCGTCTTCGATCTGGATTTCGATGCCTTCCAGGCTGGCGCCGGAAATTTCGATCTTCGGCGCGCTCAGCGTCCCGCTCAACGGCGGCAGCGGCGAGCCTTTGCTCGCATCCAGCCATTGCAGCACCTGCGGCAGGCGGAAGCGGCCGTCGAAACGGGTTTGGTCGCGTTGCGCCTGCAAGGCGATGGTGTCGGAGAAGTCGGCCTTGCCGGTGTAGTCCAGGCGCAGCGGCAGCGGCGAATCGGATTGGCCCAGCGGCGGCGGCAAGGCCGGCCATGCTGCCGGCCAGGCGGCGATTTCGCCGCGCCAATGCAGCTCCAGCGCGTCGCCGAAGGTGAAGCTGCCGGCGGCGCTCAAGTCGGGAATGGGATTGTCCGCGGCGTTCGCTTTCGCGCTCGGGTCGCCGCCGCGGACGATCGCGCCCATCGGCGACAGGCTCAGCTTGCCGTCGCGATAACGCAGCGGGCCGGCCACGCCGTAAACGAACGGCAGGTCGGTATCGCCGGAGCGATAACGGGCGTTGGCGCCCAGCCGCAATCGATCCAGGCCCAGGCCGTCGTCGCCGGAATGCAGCAGCGCGCCCAGCCGCACCCGCATCGGCAGGCGCCAATCCTTGGCCTCCACCGCGATCGCGCCGGCCACGCCGACGCCGCGCGCGAGCGCGGGGCGTTGCAAGGTCGCGGCCAGATCGAACGGAACCGCCACGCCGTCGCTGAGCGCGCGTCCGCGCAAATGCCCGCGCACCGGTTTGTCGGGGCCCAACTCAGCGAAGTTCAAGGCAAGCCGCTCGACCGACCAGCCTTCGCCGATCAAACGGCCATCGATCACGCGGGCGCCGCGGCTCAGCGAGGGAATCCGAATCGGTTCGGTCGACGGCGGGCGCGTGGCCAGCCAGTGGTTCAAAGCGGCGATATCGATCTGCGGCGCGTCCAGTTCGACCCGTTCGACATCGAGCGAATCGCCGGCGGCGCGCAAAGTGGCCCACGGCAGCGACAGATAGGCGCGTTGCGCGCGCAGCAGCGGCGTGCCGGCGCCGGGTTCGCGCACCACCAGATCGCGTACGACGATCATCGGCGTGCCGCGCAAGCGGTACTCGCTGGCGCCGCTGGCGCTGATTTCCAGGCCCAGCGCGCGGCCGGTCTGGGACAGCACGATCCAACTGACCTGGCTGGGCCGCGAGACCCAGCGCCCGCCGATCAGCGCCGCCAGCAGCAGCGCGAGCAATACATAAATCCGCTTGCGCGAGCGGCGTGCGGGCGGCGGCGCCGTCTGCGCGGGCATCGCGCCTCAGCCGCCGAGCGCGTCGGGCAGCAGGGCGTCGACGAAGGCTTCGGCATCGAACACGCGCAGGTCCTCGGGGCGTTCGCCGATGCCGGCGAAGCGGATCGGAATGCCGAACTCGCGCGCCAAGGCGAACACCACGCCGCCCTTGGCGGTGCCGTCGAGCTTGGTCACCACCAGCCCGGTCACCCCGACCGCGGCATGGAACTGGCGCAGCTGCGACAGCGCGTTCTGGCCGGTGGTGCCGTCGATCACCATCAGCACTTCATGCGGCGCGGTGGTATCGACCTTGCCGAGCACGCGGCGGATCTTGCCCAACTCGGCCATCAGGCCCTGCTGGGTGTGCAGACGTCCGGCGGTGTCGGCGATCAGCACCTGGGTGCCGCGCGCCTTGGCCGCTTGCAGCGCATCGAACGCGACCGACGCGGCATCGGCGTTCTGGCCTTGCGCCACCACCGGCACGCCGTTGCGTTCGCCCCAGGCTTGCAGCTGCGCCACCGCGGCGGCGCGGAAGGTGTCGCCGGCGGCCAGCATCAGCGGGCGGTTTTCGTCGCGGAAGCGTTTGGCCAGCTTGCCGATGGTGGTGGTCTTGCCGACGCCGTTGACGCCGACGGTGAGCACCACGAACGGCTTGGCGTTGACGTCGATGACCAGCGGCTTGGCCACCGGTTGCAGCATCGCGATCAGATCGGCGCGCAATGCCGCCAGCAGCGCGTTGGCGTCGGCGAATTCGCGCGACTTCATCCGCTTGCGCAGGTTCTCGACCAGGGCGGTGGTGGCGCCGACGCCGACGTCGGCGGTGATCAGCGCGGTCTCGATTTCGTCGAGCAGGTCGTCGTCCAGGCGCGGGTTGCGCGAGAACAGGCCGCCGAAGCTGCGCGCGAACGCGCTGCCGCGCAGGCGCTCGCGCCAGCCCAGCTTGCCGGCCGGGGCGGCGGGCTTGTCGATGTAATCGGTGGGGGCAGTCGGTGCGGTTTCGAATACGACCGTGTCGCTGGCCGGCACCGGCGCGGCGGCCGGTTGCGGCGCCGCGACGACAGCCGCCGGGGCGGGCGCCGAGGGCTGCGGCAACGGCGGTTCGACCTCCAGCAGCGCGGCCACGACTTCCGGCGGCACCGGCGGTTCGGCGGCGTAGGCCGGCGCCGCAGGCTCGGACACGGCTTCGGCGGCCGTTTCGGCCACGGGTTCGGTCGGCTGCGCGTTGGGGAACGCCGCGGCCAGTTCTTCGGTGCTGTAGTCGCGCTCGGACGGTTTCCCGCCAGCGGTTTCGTTCTTTTTGCGGCGGAAAAAACTGAGCATGAGACGGGAGGTGGGGGCATGCGCGAGAATCTCCACATGCTAGCACCGGCTCCCAGACTCCCCCGATGAAGACTTCCCGACGCGGCGCCCGCGCAGGCGCCGGTTCCGGCCGCGGCCCTGGCGCCGGCGGACCCGCTCCGGCCAGGCCGGGGGCTGCCGCGAGCGCGGCGGCCGGCAAAGTCCGGATCATCGGCGGCCGTTGGCGCGGCACCCGTCTGGAGGTGGCCGACGCGCCGGGCCTGCGTCCGACCTCCGACCGGGTCCGCGAAACCCTGTTCAATTGGCTGCTGCCGGCGCTGCCCGGCGCACGCGTGCTGGACCTGTTCGCCGGCAGCGGCGCATTGGGGCTGGAAGCGCTCTCGCGCGGCGCGGCCAGCGCGGTGCTGGTCGAACGCGAGCCGGCGCTGGCCGCGCAACTGCGCGCACTGACCGCGCGGCTGCAAGGCGGCGAGGGCGCGCAGGTGGTTCAGGCCGACGCCTTGAGCTGGCTGGCCACCCAGCCGCCGACGGGCGAGGGCGCGCCGGGTTTCGATCTGGCCTTCGTCGACCCGCCGTTCGCGGCCGGATTGTGGGATGCGGTGTGGCCGCTGTTGTTGCCGAGATTGGCGCCGTCGGCCTGGCTGTACGTCGAGGCGCCGATCGACGCGGCGATCGCCTTGCCGCCGCCGTGGGCGCCGCACCGCGAAGGCGCCACCCGCGAGGTGCGTTACGCGCTGTACCGCCGGCTGTCGGCCTGACCGAGCCGGCCTGCGGGCCGATCCGCGCCCCGGCGCGCCCGACCGGCCCGCGCGGACGGCTGCTACACTGCGCCGCATCCGGCGGGGCGGCCTTCCCGCTCCCCGTCATTCCAGCAGCGAACGACACATCGAATGAGCTCGGCCCGCAACCGCATCGCCGTCTATCCCGGCACGTTCGACCCCATCACCAACGGCCATATCGATCTGGTCGACCGCGCCGCGCCGCTGTTCGAGCGGATGATCATCGGCGTGGCCGAGAGCCCGAGCAAAGGCCCGGCGCTGCCGCTGGACATCCGCGTCGACCTGGCCCGCAAGGCGGTGGCCCATCACGCCCACGTCGAAGTGCGCGGCTTCAACTGCCTGCTCGCGCATTTCGTCGCCGAAGTCGGCGGCGGGGTGCTGCTGCGCGGTCTGCGCGCGGTCTCGGACTTCGAGTACGAGTTCCAGCTGGCCAGCATGAACCGCCATCTGATTCCCGAGGTGGAGACGCTGTTCCTGACTCCGGCCGAGCAATACGGCTTCATTTCGTCCTCGCTGGTGCGCGAAATCGCGCGACTGGGCGGCGACGTGTCCGGCTTCGTGCCGCCGGCGGTGGCGCAAGCGCTGCAGGCCGAGTGGCAACGCAAGAAAAACTGATCACCCAACGACACACCCGAACCGAACCTCAAGGGGCCTACCGATGAAAACTTCCTTCCGTCTGCTGTTGATCGCCTGCCTGGCGCTGCCGTTGCTGGCCGCTTGCCAGAAAGAGGAGAAGAAGGAGGTCGCGGCCGAAGCCGCGCCGTTGTCGGCGCCCAAGACCAGCGACGAAACCGCCTGGAACGCGTACCTGACCGACGTGATCAAGCGCAATCTCGACGGCGTCAACGGCAGCACCTACGTGTACGTGCTGCCGGCGGCCGAGTCGCCGACCTTCCAGCGCGATTACGACCTGATGCTGGAAAAGTCGGTCGGCGACATGTCGCGCGGCATCCTGGAAGGCAACCTGGTCGCGTTCGGCTCGCCGAACTCGGCCAAGAGCGCGGATCTGGTGATCGCTTCGTTCGCCAAGGTCGAGCCGGCGACGATGAAGGGCGTGAAGTTCATCTTCATCGGCGACGCGGCTGACAGCGAGCGGGTCAAGGCGGCGGTCAGCGCTTCGGGCGTGAATTACGTGTTCGTTGAAGCCAAGTAAGCGGCGGTTGCCGTCCTGGCGACGGCGCGATGGATTGTCGACTCGGGCCGCCTTGTGCGGCCCGAGTTGTTTTTGCGGACTGGGTGCCCCCTTTGCAAAAGGGGGCGGCGCCTTGGCGTATGCCTGAGGGGTGGTTGGAATGGCGGCGCGGGGGATTTGTCGCGACCTGAGGCAAATCCCCCCTAGCCCCCTTTTGCAAAGGGGGGAACAGTGGCGCGGCGCGGTTTTGGCTCGGCGAGCGTGTGAATTCGCCCCCTTTGCAAAAGGGGGCTGCGCCCCGGCGTTTGCTTGAGGGGTGGTTGGAGCGTCGGCGCGGGGGATTTGTCGCGACCTGAGGCCAATCCCCCCTAGCCCCCCTTTTTCAAAGGGGGGAACAGTGACGCGGCGGTCTCGGCGCAGCGGGCGTGTGAATTCGTCCCCTTTGCAAAAGGGGGCTGCGCCCCGGCGTTTGCTTGAGGAGTGGTGGGAGCGTCGGCGCGGGGGATTTGTCGCGACCTGAGGTAAATCCCCCCTAACCCCCCTTTTTCAAAGGGGGGAACTGCGGCGGCGCGGTAGGGGGCATGACCTTTCGCAACCTTTCGCCCGCAACACGCAGCATCCCGGCCCGCAGCTATGCCCAGCCGGCGCAGAAGCCTAAACTGGGCGCCTTGGCCGGCACCGCGAATCGCGCGACAGCGCCGGCGCCCTTCGAACGCCCATGTCGCTCAAGATCAACGAACTCTGCGTCAACTGCGACGTCTGCGAGCCGGCCTGTCCCAATCAGGCCATCGCTCAGGGTGAAACCATCTATGTGATCGATCCGGCGCGCTGCACCGAATGCGTCGGCCACTACGATGAGCCCCAATGCGTGGTGGTCTGCCCGGTCGAGTGCATCGACAAAGACCCCGAACACGTCGAATCCGAACCGCAGCTGCTCGACAAGCTGCGCCGTCTACAACAGGAGTGAACCCGATGCGCAAGGCGTTGCGGCCGCGAGCCGGTCTGATGTCTCCCTGGCTGCTGGCCTCGTTGCTGCTGATCGCCACGCCCGCGCTGTGCAAACAGCCCGCCGCCCAGGCCGCCCAGGCATCGCCCGCCAAGCCGGCCGCCGCGCATCCGCCGGGCACGGTGATCGCCGGCGCGCACACGCTGTCGACCCAGGCCGGCCTGGACATCGTGCGCCAGGGCGGCAACGCCTTCGATGCCGCGATCGCGGTGTCCTCGACCCTGTCGGTGGTCGAACCGGTCAGCTCCGGCATCGGCGGCGGCGGGTTCTTCCTGCTGCACGACGCCAAGACCAACCGCGACATCTTCGTCGACGCGCGCGAAACCGCGCCGGCCGCGGCTACGCCGGCGGCGTTCCTGGACGAAAAGGGCGAGCTCAATCGCGATCGCTCGGTCAACGGGCCGTGGTCGGCGGGCATCCCCGGGTTGCCGGCGGCGTTGGTCCATCTTGCGCAGAAGTACGGCAAGTTGCCGCTGAAGACCTCGCTGGCGCCGGCGATCAAGATCGCCCGCGAAGGTTTCCCGGTCTACGCGCGCCTGGAAAAAAGCTACGGCAGCCGGCGCGAAGTGATGGAGCGCTACCGCGGCACCCGCGAGGTCTATCTGGCCGACGGCGATCCGCCCAAGGTCGGCGAAATCTTCAAGCAGCCCGATCTGGCCCGCACTCTGGAACTGCTGGGCGAGAAGGGCTTCGACGGTTTCTATCGCGGCGACGTCGCCGAAAAACTGCTCGCCTCGGTCAAGGAAGAAGGCGGCAAGTGGACGGCCGAAGAGTTGTCCGGCTACAAAGTGGTCGAACGCGAACCGCTGAAGTTGAAGTACCGCGGCTGGGACATCGTCACCGCGCCGCCGCCGTCCTCGGGCGGGGTGGCGTTCGCCGAGATCCTGCAGATTCTGGAAGGCTGGGATCTGAGCAAGCTCGATCCGGCCCACCGCACCCACATCATCGCCGAGGCCATGCGCCGCGCGTACCGCGACCGCACCATTTACCTGGGCGATCCGGACTTCGTGAAGATGCCGCTGCGGCGTCTGACCAGTGCCGATTACGCCGCCGGTCTGCGCGCCACCATCCATCCGGAAAAAGCCACGCCCAGCGATCTGCTGTCGGGCCAGCCGGCGCCGCTGGAAGACGATGAGACCACTCATTTCTCGATCATCGACCGCGAAGGCAACCGGGTTTCGGCCACGCAGACGGTGAATTTGCTGTACGGCTCGGGCCTGGTCGCGCCGGGCACCGGTGTGCTGCTCAACAATGAAATGGACGACTTCGCCCTGCGTCCGGGCACGCCCAACGCCTTCGGCGTGATGGGCTTCGCCGCCAACGCGCCGCAAGCCGGCAAGCGCATGCTCAGCTCGATGACGCCGAGCTTCCTGGAATCCAAGGACAAGGTGATCGCGGTCGGCGCGCCCGGCGGCAGCCGCATCATCACCCAGGTGCTGTTGGCAGTGCTGGCCTACGACGCCGGCCTGAGCCCGCAGCAAGTGGCTGCGCAGCCGCGCATTCATCACCAGTGGCTGCCCGATGTGATCTCGGCCGAGGCCGGCGCGCTCGACGCCGACACCGTCGCCAAGCTGCAGGCGATGGGCCACAAGGTCAACGCCGCCGAATCGACCTGGGGCAATCTGCAGACGGTGATGTGGGACAAGCGCGACAACACCTTGTCCGGCGGCACCGATCCGCGCAATGAGGTCGGCCTGGCCGAGGTCTTGCTCGACAAGCGCTGAATCGACGGCGTCAGCGCGTCGCCGGCGATGGCGCCGGCGCCGCGCGTTGCAGTAGATTGCGCCGGATGGACAGTACGCAGGCCGCATTGGAACAGGCCGGACAGGAACAAGCTGGAAAGGAACAGGGGAGCGGGCAGTGAGCGACGAAGACAAACGCTGGTATACCCGCGTGCCCGCGATTTCGATCGCGCTGGTGGCGTTTCTGGTCGCGCTGACCACGTTGATCAACAACGTGCGCGAGATCGGCGGGCTCAAGGACAAGTCGCCCGCCGCGCCCGCGCCGGCGGCGGCCGCGCCCGTGCCGGCGGCGAAACCGGCCGAGCCCAAGGCGCCGTCGCGTTATTCGGTGCTGTTGACTCTGGACCGGATCGAAGTGCTCAACGACGGCACCAACGGCAGCACCACCTGGTCGTTCGACGTCAGCGCCGGCGGTCAGGACTTGTTCCAGCTGCCCGCGCGCGACTACGTCGACGGCGAGGAAGGCCGCGACGTCAAACCGCGCACCAGCGATCCTTCGATCGGCCGGGTCGTGCTGGTGCCGGGCCAGGAAATGCTGATCAAGATCAGCGGCCGCACCGGCGGCATCATCAGCAAACTCTCCGCCAGCGGCACCGCGACCCTGGTCGCCGACCGCCCGCTGGCGCCGATTCGGGTGCTGGGCGGCGACGGCCGCGACGGCGAGTTCATTTTCCATTTCTCCACCGTCGCCACGCCGCAGTGAGGCGGAAGCAGGGAACAGGCTTGGAAAATCGCGGCGGCAAGCGCTGATGAATCGCGCCATCTGAATGATCTTCAGTTCCCCGATCCCCATTCCCCAACCCCCGCTGCAACCCCCCAATCCCGGCTAAAATCAGACTTCCCCCGCCAGTGCCCGCAACCGGGCGGTGCCGACATGAAACTCTGGTCCATCCTCGGTAACTCGCAGAAACTCGATGGCGGCGCGATGTTCGGCAACGCGCCGCGGGCGATGTGGGCCAAATGGTCGCCGCCGGACGAACAAAACCGCATCGCGCTGGCCTGCCGCGCGCTGTTGGCCAGCCCGCTGGCCGGCAAGACGGTGTTGTTCGAAGCCGGCATCGGCGCGTTCTTCGAACCCAAGCTGCGCGAGCGCTACGGCGTGGTCGAAGAACGGCATGTACTGATCGATTCGCTGGCCCAGGCCGGTTTCGCGCCGCAGGACATCGACGTGGTGGTGCTCTCGCATCTGCATTTCGATCACGCCGGCGGATTGCTGGCGCCGTGGGCCGAGGGCCGGGCGCCCGAGCTGCTGTTCCCCAACGCCGCGTATCTGGTCGGGCGCGAACACTACGAGCGCGCGTTGCACCCGCATCCGCGCGACCGCGCCAGCTTCATTCCCGAACTGCCGGCGCTGCTGGAAGCCACCGGCCGGCTGGAACTGGTCGAGGGCGAGCGTTCCAAGCTGCTCGGCGACAGCGTGCGTTTCCATTACAGCCACGGCCACACACCGGGACTGATGCTGGCCGAGATCGTCGGCCCCGACAGCGCCCACGGACAACCGCACGGCGGCGTGGTGTTCTGCGCCGATCTGATTCCCGGCCGGCCGTGGGTGCACGTGCCGATCACCATGGGCTACGACCGCAACGCCGAGTTGTTGATCGACGAAAAGAAAGCCTTCCTCAGCGACAAACTCGAACGCAACGTGCATCTGTTCTTCACCCACGACCCCGGTTGCGCGTTGGCGCAGGTGGTGCGCGATGAGAAGGGCAAGTTCGGCACCGCGCACGAAGTCGCCGAGTTGCAGGCCAGGGCCCTGGCTGCGTGAGCCCGAACCTGGCGATGCGCGCGCTGTTCGCGATCGCATTGGCGGCAGCGTTGTGCATCGCCGCGCCGGCGCGCGCGCAAGACGAGGACAGCGGCGAGCCGGTCGGCGAACCGTTGCCGGGCAAGGCATTGACCGATCGCGATTTCGGCGTGGTCAGCCGTCAGTTCGGCCTGGACCGACGGGTGGAGATGTATCAATGGCGGCGTTCGGCCGGCACCGCGCCGGGCGATTCGGGTTACCAGCGGATCTGGAACTCCGCGCCGATCGATTCCAGCGGCTTCGCGCCCGGCCACGTCAATCCCACGCGCATGCCGCTGGAGAACAAGCGCTGGTGGTCGGAGTCGGCGACTCTGGACGACAAGCCCATCGACAGCGAAGTGCTGCGCGCGTTGGGCGAGTGGAAACTGTTCCGGCCCAACTTCAGCCGCTTGCCGGCCAACCTGGCGGCGACGTTTCAACCCGAGGGCGACGGCCTGGGCAGTTCGGAGAATCCGCTGGCGCCGCAGATCGGCGACTTGCGCGTGACTTGGCGCGAACTGCGTTTGCCGGCGTTGGAAAGCCAGTTGGAACTGCGCGAAGGCGCGTGGCAACTCAAGCCTGAAGCGGCTGCGGCGGCGCTTAACGCGGCGCCGGCGCGCGCGGGCGCGGCGGTGTTGGGCGAGCCGCCGGCGGATGAGCGCTGGTCTTGGGGATGGTTGATCGCGGGCGTTGCGGCCGCGGCTGCGGCGTTGATGTGGTTGCGCGGGCGGCGCAAGCGGTCGGCGTAAGCGGCGGCGTGGCGAAGATCAAAATGGATTCCGGCTTTCGCCGGAATGACGGGGTAGGGGAGTGCGCGATGGCTCTGGCCGTCGTTGTTGGGATTGAAGGGAAGCTAAGAGCAAAATGGGTTCCGGCTTTCGCCGGAATGACGGGTAGGGGAGTGTGCGATGGCTCTGGCCGTCGTTGTTGGGATTGAAGGGAAGCTAAGAGCAAAA